>JAMWCJ010000108.1 GCA_023818645.1 Candidatus Omnitrophota bacterium
TTTAACTTCCCATGCCCACCTACGAGGTGTCCTTTGGTAATCGTTGAGAATTGTGCTTTTTGAGAGATTAATTATTGAATTAAGGGGAATTTTTTGAAGAACTTTGCTTTTCAGAGGTTTAGGTATATAATTGATAAAGAAAAATAAAGAATTCTGATATTACTAAAAATAGGAGGGGAAAATGAAAATATATATAGCGACAGATCTTGAAGGAGCAACGGGTGTATTTAAATTTAAACAGACAAGAGAAAGAGGACCTGAATTTTATGAGGCAATGAAACTTTTAATGGGAGATATAGTAGCAGTTGTAGAGGGTTTGAAAGAATCAGGTGTTAAAGAAATTTATGTTCTTGATGGCCATAATGGCGGAAATAATTTTATACCTGATTTAATGATTTCAGGGGTTAAATATATTACAGGATATCCAAGACCAGGTATTTTATACGGCCTTGATGAAACATTTGATGGAATAATTTTACTTGGATATCATGCTATGAATGGAACTCCTGACGGAGTTTTACATCATACCCAGAGTTCGTTAGTAGAATTGAAGTATTTTTATAATGGAATTGAAAGAGGTGAAATTTTTCAATCAGCAGTAATAGCAGGTTATTATAATGTCCCAGTTATACTTGTAACTGGCGATGAAGCAACATGTAGAGAAGCAAAAGAATTACTTGGAAATAATTTACCAACAGTTGCAGTTAAAAAAGGAATAAGTAGAGAAGCAGCAATTCTATTATCTCCAAAAGAAACAAAAATTTTACTTAAAGATGGAGCAAAAAAAGCAATAAAAATGTTACCGAAATTAAAACCATATAAAATAAAACTTCCTGTGAAATTAAAAATAAGAAGGATTGGTCCTGAAGGAACAAGTCCAGAGAACCCCTATTTTTCAGAAAAAGAATTGATTGTTGAAAGTCCTCTTGATATTATAACTGGAAGCAAGAAATAAATTAATTTTAACTGATTATTCTCTCTTCAGTTATTATTAAGTCAACTTTTTCATCATTCTCATTAACTGGTAGTTTTTCAAGTAATACCTGAAACTCAAATGACAGGGCTATTTTCAATATTTTTACTGGCAGAGTTTTTAAATATCTATCATAAAATCCTCCACCCATACCAATCCTATTTCTATAGATATCAAAAACAACTCCTGGAACAATTACCAAATCTATATTCTCAACTGGTTTTAAATATTTAGGACCAGGAATCCCTTTATTTTCAATTATCTCTTCAAAACTTTTAATTTCAGAAGGTATTATCACTTTATTTTCCCAATCAATATAAGGTAAACAAACTGTCTTTTTATCCTCTAAACTCTTTTTTACGATTATGTCAGTTTTAACTTCTCTATCAAAATTAAGATATGTAAAAATAACCTTTGAATTTATATAATAATCAGTTGAAAGAAATTTTTTCTGAATTTTTAAACTTTTTTCATCCCAGATTTCAGGATCAAGTTGTTCCCTTATTTTCTTTATTTTCTGTCTTATCTCTATTTTCCTTTGATTCATTTTTAATTCTTTCAATCTCTTCAAGAAATTTTTTTATCCTGCTTTCATAACCAATCTCAAGTGGAAAATAAAATTTTTTTTCACTTTTTCTATATTTTTGAACCACATAATGTCCTTCAAAATCATGTGGATATTTATAACCTATCCCTCTACCAAGTTCTTCTGCTCCTTTATATCCAGTTCCTTTAAGATGGTCTGGAACTTCCTCCATTCTTTCATTTTTTATTTCTTTGATTGCATTTTCTATTGCAATATATGAAGAATTACATTTTGGACAAGTTGAAAGATAAATAACTACTTGAGCAAGAATTATTTTTGCCTCTGGCATTCCAACTACTTCAACCGCTTGATAACATGCATTTGCAAGGATAAGTGCATGAGGATCTGCATTCCCAATATCTTCAGAAGCAAATATTAACATTCTTCTTGCTATAAATCTTGGGTCTTCTCCACTTAAAATCATTTTTGCAAGATAGTATAAAGCACTATCAGGGTCTGAACCCCTCATACTTTTTATAAATGCTGAGATTGTATCATAATGAATATCTTCCTTTCTATCATAAATAAAATACTTATCTAAAACATCCTTAATTTTATTTTGATCAACAAGAATATAACCATCTTTTCCCTTTTCTGTAGTTAATACACAGAATTCAAGAGTATTTAATGCTTTCCTTGCATCTCCCTGACTTTTTTTACATATATATTCAATCGCATCCCTTGTTATTTTTATCTTATAATTTCCAAATCCTCTTTTATCTTTTAATACTCTTTCAATAATCTTCTTTATTTCTTCTTCACTTAATGGTTTAAACTCAAAAATAAGACATCTTGAAAGTAAGGGAGTATTTATATAAAAATAGGGATTATGAACAGTTGCACAGATTAAAGTTATTGTTCCTTCCTCAACATCTTTAAGTAATGCATCCTGTTGAAGTTTATTAAAATGTGAAATTTCATCAAGAAATAAGATAGTTCCTTTGCCTTCCAGTTTTAACAATTCTCTCGCTTCTTTCAAAACATCTCTTACATCAGAGGTAGTAGATGTGACAGCATTAAGAGAAACAAATTTTTTCTTTGTAATATTGGCTATGATCATTGCGAGTGCCGTTTTACCACATCCTGGTGGCCCATAAAAAACCATTGATGGAATTCTGTCACTTTCAATTATTTTCCTTAATGGCTTACCATCTCCAAGTAAATGGGTTTGTCCAACAAAATCTTCAAGTTTTTCTGGTCTAACTCTTATCGGGAGAGGTAAATTTTCAAAACTTTTTTTAATTTTAGAATTGAAAAGTTCCATATTTTACATTTTTGAAACAATTAATTCTCCAATGATTGCAAGGTCTTCTATTTCAAAAATTTCATCTGCTTTTTTATTAAAAAAAATCTTTATATCTGCTGGAAACTCATCATCTTCAGGAATTAATTCTATGATAAAATAAATTTCAGGGAAAATTTTAAATTTAATTTTAAAATCTGAAATCTTTTCTCCTCCTATTAAAATTCCATTCTCTACAAATTTTTCTGGATTTTTACCGTATTTTTTAATCAATGGCAGATAAACTCTTGAATATATTGATGAAAAATAAAAAGTACCTTCTTTCAACTCTTTAAAACTTATGATTTCGTCATTAAAAAAATTTTGTTTTGGTTTTCTTAATAGATAATGTAAAATCAAAATTTTTTCCTTTGTTTCTAATTCTGGGTTAAATTTTTTTAAATTTAAATCAATTTCTATCTCTTCCCCAAAATATATAATTTTTACTGTTCTTTTTTCTAACTTTTCTAAATTTTCTCTCCATAGATCATTTAAAACATCTTCATATGAGTTTTCCATTTCATAATTTTAAATAAGAATCTGAATATATTGATTTACCCTGCAAAACATAAACAGTTTTCACATAGTTTTTTTCTTCTTCAGATAGACCAGAGATGTCTAATTCTTTATCCATTGCTTCCCATATTAAATTCTTTATATCTTCTTTTTCTTGATTTACAATATAAACTAACTCCTTATCGTATGCATCAACAATTGCACTATCCATACCATACTTCCATAACATTACAAGATAAGTTCTATTTAAAAGTCCTCTCAATTCATTTAAAGCACCATTTGAGACATTTGATAGTCCACATGTTGAATTACAATCAGGAAAAAGTTCTTTAAACATCTTCATAAATTCAAGCGTGGCAACAACCTGTTCTTGCTGAAATCTGACAGGTAAAACAATCGGGTCAAAATAAACCTTATCATGAGGAATTCCATATTCATCAATTTTCGCAAGAAAATTCGCAGCAATAGCACCTCTTTCATTTTCATCTCTTGGCATCCCTTCTTTACTGAGAAGCAATCCAATAAATTTACAATTATATTTTTTAACAAGTGGTAATAATTCTTCCATCCTTTCTTCAACTCCCTGTATTGAATTTATTATTGCTTTCTCGCCTTCCATTTCAAGTCCAACTTTCAACGCCTCTATATTTGTTGTATCAATAGACAAAGGTAAATCACAAACTTCCCTTATTGTCTTAATCAACCACTCAATTAAAAATGGACCATCTTTTCTCGCAGGCCCAATATTTAAATCAAGATAGTCCATACCATTATTTTTACTCTCAACTGCTATTTTTTGAATTACTTCTTTTTTCCTATTTGTCATCGCTTCTTTAATCTTTTTATTCATAATATTTATGTTTTCACCTATCAATATCATTTTATCCTCCCATTTAAATTTCAACATTCTTTAAAAAAGAAGGTATATGAGCAGCTTCCCTTGGACCCAAAACAATCTTCCATTCAGGTAATGCCTCTTCAAGTTCACCGTAAATTTGAGCAACAACTCCAGGAATAATCAAAACCTTTTTATTTACTTTTTCTCCAATTTTTGTCTTTTTAACAAGATTAGCAATTGTTTCAGCATTAAATTTATCTGCAGCCCAGGCAGTTAAAACAGAAAGCCCTTCAGTATCTTGTATTAGAAGATAAGAAGGAACTTTTGAATTTTCTATTTCACCTGAGACAATAAAATATGTAAGAGAAAAATTGGTTGTAACGAATACTGGTGAATTTTCATCTGGCTTTCCTATCTCATAAATCCCTTCAGTTGTAGTCATTGGTCTTTGTGGATCTGTATAAACATTTAATCTTTCAATCAGAAGTGGAAAAAGAACCTCCCCTTTTATTTTTGAAAGTAGAATCACACTTCCATATTTAGCAACAAATACAC
>JAMWCJ010000109.1 GCA_023818645.1 Candidatus Omnitrophota bacterium
ATTACACTGGATTGCTGATGAATTCCGTGACGAAGATTGGTTTGACTTTATAGGATATCAAAGTGGACATGGTGATAGTGTTGAGGATATTAAATGGCTTACTTTTGGTCCACCTACTGAGGAATGGGAAAAAAAGCCAGCAAGACCCATTGTAAATCTTGAACCTAATTATGAATTTCATCTTGCATATCAATCAAAAAAACCATTTAATGCTTTTCATGTTAGAAGAGCGCTTTACTGGAGTTTATTAATCTCTCCAACTTGTGGTGTTTCGTATGGTAATCATGGAATTTGGTTCTGGGCAGAAAAAGAAGAAATTCCAACTGACCATCCAAACAGTGGACTTACTCCTATCTGGAATAAAGCAGTAATAAGTCAAGGAGCAATTTCTGTAAAAAATTTAAGAAAATTTTTCTCTTTAATTGAATGGTGGAAATTAAGACCTTTTCAGGATTTACTTATTGAACAACCAGGGACAATAGAAAATCCATGCAAAAAAATTGTTGCCAGTAAATCTGAAGATGAGGATTTTGCTGTAATATATATACCTGAAGGAGGAAAGATATCTTTAAAAACTGAATTTATTAAAAAGCCAGCAGTTGCAAAATGGTTTAATGTTAGAACTGGAGACTTTTTGAATGAAATTAAAATATATGAAAATATTACAAAATTAAAAACGCCTGACTCAGAGGACTGGGTGCTTCTGATTTTGAAAAACTAATTATTATTTTAAAAAATAAAGATTTGTACCGTTTCTTAAAGAAAAACAGAAATTCACTCACCCCACCAGTAAACTTCTTTCCCTTCAATCAATACCTTTTCAACTTTTGCTTCTGGAAGAAAGGGGTCTTTATCCCAAATAACTATATCCGCATCTTTCCCCGGTTCAATGGAACCTACTTTATTCTCAATCCCAAGTATTTTAGCAGGATTTATAGTCAACATCTTCAGTACATCTTCCCTTTTCGCCCCATATCTCATTGCAAGTGCAGCATGAATGTTGCCAAATTCAAGATGATTTACAGGATGATCTGTCATTATTGCAGTCAAAACTCCTTTCCCGTTTAATATTTTAACATTTTCATATGTTTGACTTTTTGTCTCTATTTTTCTTCTGAAACCAAATGGACCAACAACCACAGGAACTTTATTTTCAAAAAGATAATCAACAATTTTATAACTTTCTGTTCCATGTTCAATTACAATTTTAAAATTGAATTCTTTGGAAATTCTTATCGCAGTACAGATATCCTGTGCAGTGTGTGCATGAATCCTTACAGGTATTTCACCTCTCAAAACAAGTTCCCCAATTTCAAATTTCAATTCTTTCTCTACAAATGTCCCTTCTTTCTCAATCTCTATTTTTTTCTTAACCATATAATTTTGAACATTTATAAAATAATTTCTTATTATAGTCGCAATTCCAAGACGGGTTGAAGGAGATTTTTTCATTTCACTATAGACACGTTTTGGATTTTCACCAGTAGCTATTTTTAAACCTGCTGGTTCTTTAACTATACACTTATCAACAATATTTGATTTAAGTTTAATAATTGCTCCCTGCCCGCATATAACATTTGCACTACCTGGTAAAATCATTACGGTTGTAAAACCACCATCAAGCGCTCTTTTTATTGCAATGTCATAAGGATTAAAAGCATCTATTGCTTTTACATCTGAAGTTACTGGTTCTGCTATCTCATTTGTATCTGAAATAAACCCAATCCCTTCTTCTGAAAGACCAATATGTGAATGAGCATCTATAAAACCAGGAAGGATATATTTACCAGTTGCATCAATAATTTCATCAACCTTTTCTTCAATCTTATCTGCAATTTTTAAAATTTTACTATCTTCAATTAAAACATCACCAACAAATGGTTTGTGTGTGATCGGGATAATCATTCCTTTTTTTATAAGTTTTTTCATATGCGACCTCCTTTTAAATAATTATATAACTACAAAATGACATTTCAAAAACCTTTTTCAATTGTCCATTTATAAGAAGATTATATTGTGTGTAAATGAAGATTGATGTCAAGGTTTGTTAGACCAAGTTCTTTTGCTTTTTTTACTACTTTTCTATATTCTTCAATAGTTACCCTTCTTGCTATCTCAGAATAATCAAATGCTTTATAATGTGGTGTATATTGTGCCATAATGTTTATATAAGTGTCCTTCGGTAAATTCTTTACTATCCATTCCAGTATCTCTTCTGAACCTGAAACATTATTTGGCATAACAAGATGTCTTATCATAAGTCCTCTGTAGATAATCCCATCTTTTGCTGGCTTTGCTACTCCAACCTGTCTGTGCATCTCAAGAATTGCTTTTTTTGTAATCTCTGGATAATTTTCTGCACCTGGTGAATATTTTTTAGCAATTTGTGAATCCCAATATTTAAAATCAGGTAGATATATATCAACAACTCCATCAAAAAATTTAAGTATCTCAATTTTCTCCCATCCACTTGTATTATAAACTATAGGCAATCTCAATCCTTTCCCTGCTGCTATATCTATTGCTTTTAAAATATGAGGTGAATAATGTGTAGGTGTTACTAAATTTATATTATGACATCCCATCCCTTGAAGTTCAAGCATAATATCTGCAAGTCGTTCAATAGTTATCCTGAATCCTTCACCAAGATGGCTTATTTCCCAATTTTGACAAAATATACACCTTAAATTGCAGTAAGTGAAAAATATTGTTCCAGAACCACCTTTTCCAACAAGCCCTCTTTCTTCTCCAAAATGTGGGAAATATGAAGATACAACAAGTTCTTTTCCTGAAGCATGACAAAAACCTATCTCCCTTTTAATACGATTAACACCACACTCCCTTGGGCATAAAGAACATCTTTCCATTAATCTCCATAATTGCTCTGCCCTTTCTTTCAACTCTCCTGATTTATGTAGTTTTAAATATGCAGATTCAAAAACCTCTCGGAACATTTTTGTCTTTTTAAATTTTATTATAATTTTCTAAAAATGAAAATTTTTCATAGAAACAAAGAGAAAAATCTATATGGTATCATATATAATGTGATAAAATTATGATATATATTTTTCGTAGAATATAAAAAAGTGGATGTCATGAAAAAAGAATTACTTAACAAAGTACTTGATAATCTGTACGAAGGCGTATACATTATTGACATTAATAGAAAAATCCTTTACTGGAACAAATCAGCAGAGGATATTACAGGATATCGTGCAAAGGAAGTAATAGGGAAAAGTTGTAAAGATAACATCTTAAAACATGTTGATAAAGACGGGAAAGAACTTTGTTTGGGGGATTGTCCTATGGTGGAAGCAATGAAAACAAGAAAGAAAGTTACAGGCAAAGTATATTTACATCATAAACACGGATATAGACTTCTAATAAAAGTGACAGGAATACCAATAATAGAAAAAAAAGGTGAAGTTAAAGGCGTCATAGAATTATTTAATCCCATCATTTCATCATTAAAAAATGATGAACAAGATTTGTTGAAACTTGCTTTAAAAGATGCATTAACAAAACTTTATACACGCAAAGGCTTTGAGTTTATTTATCCATTAAGAAACAGAGAGATGATGATACTTAATTATAAAACTGGAATTCTATTTGTTGATATTGATGATTTCAAAAAAATTAACGACAGTTTTGGCCATAATGAGAGATAAAAATATTAAGATAATTTTATTATTTACTTAAATCCTACCCTTAACCCGAAGAATAGATTAAATTTGTTAACCTCGTAAGTTGATATTTTTTTGTATCTCCTGGTTTGCTTTCGCTAATTGCTCTTCTAAATTATCCTTTCTTCTCGCCTTTTAAATTCTACTACCCCAATTCTAAATATCTCCCTTATCTTTTCGTTTTCTTGATGTAATTTGGCATTTTCTATTTGTAATCTTTTGTTTTCATTCAATAACTTTTGGTATTCTGAATTATTCTCTTTTTTCACTATCTCTTCATATTCACCAACCACCAGATTATTTCTTTTTATTTTTTCCATCTTTACTCTTCAGAAGTTTTATATTTATTTGGGATATCTTTTCTATTGCCTTCCATAACTTTGAAATAAAATTTAATTTGACAGGGAAATTTAAAAATTATAAATTATTCTCAAATAGAAAAATGGTAATTGAAAAGATATACAAAACAAGTTAAGGATTAACTGAATAGAAACTACTATAACAACATGTTCTCCCAGGAAATAAGATTTGGGTATTTCACAAAGGGGTTTTTATTTAGGAGATACTCTATCAGAAACACGACATTTTATCTTTGAAACTATAATCATATATTGACAGAAAAATTTTTTGAGGGTATAATATATGAATATATGGGCATATGAGAAATTGAAATGGAAAGATATGCAGAGATAATTAAAGCAATTGGAGAACGGACAAGATTAAGGATAATCAAGTTATTAATGGAAGCAAATGTCCCACTCTGTGTATGCGAGATAATGGATTGCTTACAAGAAACTCAGACAAATGTTTCAAAACACTTAAAGGTTTTAAAATATGCTGGAATAATAAAAGAAAATAAAAAGGGAAAATGGGTTATGTATTCTCTATCTCCCTATAAAGATAAATTTATAAGTTTATTGTTTAAAGCAGTAGAAAGTATACCCACTGCAGATTTTAGAAAAGAAATTAAATGTTTAAACCAGAGGCTGAGTTTAAGAAAAGAAGGACAACCTGTCATCGGAATAAGGAGAAAAAAAT
>JAMWCJ010000110.1 GCA_023818645.1 Candidatus Omnitrophota bacterium
GTATTCTTGTTATACTTGGTATTCTATCAATCTATTCATGGTATATAATTTTTGAAAAATTATTCATTATAAGAACCGCTTTCAAAAAAAATAGATATGTTGGAGAGTCATTCCTTTCAAAGAAAGAAATAGAAAAAGTCCCTTGTCCTCTATATTCAATTCTTAATTATCTTACATCTCTCATAAAATATAATAAATTTTCTTCAGAAATGAGTAGAAGTTATATAGAAAATGCTTTTATTAAAGAGCAGAATAATCTTGAAAAAAATCTTACATCTCTTGCAACGATAACAACAATTGCTCCCTTTTTAGGACTTCTTGGAACTGTTTGGGGTCTTTTAGTATCCTTTATTAATATGTCAATTACAGGTTCTTCTTCAATAAAGGTTGTTGCAAGCGGTGTAGCAGAAGCATTAATAACAACTGTATTAGGATTGATGGTCGCAATACCTGCTGCTATTGGGTATAATTTTTTAAAAGAGAAGATAAATCTCCTAATGAATGAAATGGAATTTTTTCTACCTTATATTGAGCAATATTTAAATGAAATTTTTTTAAGACAAAATGAGAAACAAAAATGATAAAATTTCATTTGCACAGATAAATATAACAAATCTTGTAGACATTGCCTTAACACTTGTTATAATTCTTCTAATGATAGCACCTATGATTGAACAGGGAATAGAAGTAAACCTTCCAAAATCAGCATCATATGAAATAAAGAGTGAACAAAGTATAATAATTACAATTGCTCCTGGGAATCAATATTATGTCGGAGGGAGAAAAATGAGTTTAGGTGAAATATATAATTTTTTAAAAGAAAAAAGTCAGGAAAAAGGTGTTTCTGTGATAGTAAAAGGTGATGAAAAAGTTTATTATAGTGATATAATTAAAATTCTTGATATAGTTAAAAAATGCAAAATAGATATGATTGGACTTGCTACACAAGTAGAATAAAAAAAAGAAGTTTTTTTGTTTCGTTTCTGTTTCATTTTTCTCTGTTTATTCTTTTTTTAATCCCTTTACCTCAAAAAAAGAAAGATTTTGTTGAAAGAGAGGTTTTTGTTGTGAAACTCGTAAATATCTCACAAATAGAAATGCCAGAGATTACAGAAAAAAAAGAGATAAAAGTTTTAGAAAAGGGAATCTCTTCTCTTAAAAAAGAAGAAATTAAAAGTCCAAAAGAAAAAGTGGTAGAAAAAAAAGTAGAATTTACTGAAAAGTTCTCTCCTGAAGAATACAAAAAGAAATTGTATTCAAAAATTTCAAATATAGAGCAAATAACTCTCCCTTCTAAAACTCCATCACAAAATATAAACATTAAAATACCAGAGATAAAATCAATACAAATAAATACACCAAGTTTTGAATCTTCCTCTTATCAACCATCTTTTACTACTGAAATCCCATCCTGGTACATTAATCTTATTAGAAAAAAAATTGAAGAAAACTGGTTATTAAAAGAATATTTAATTGATATGTCTGCAATTATTTCTTTCAGGATTTACAGGGATGGGAAAATTGAAAATGTTTCTATAGAAAAGAGTTCTGGATATAAAAAATTTGACAATTCAATAATAGAAGCGATAAAATCTGTAAAAGTTTGGCCTAAATTCCCAGAAGAAATAAGAGATAGATATATTGATATTATTATAGAATTTAAAACGGAGGGATAAATGAAAAAAAATATTATAATCTACTTGATTTTTGTTTCACTTACTTTTTCTCAAACTCAAATTTTCTTTCAAATTACAAAAAATTTAGTTGAGAAAGCAGATACATTTTTAATTTTTAAGGTTGAGAAAAATGAATTTTCAAATAAATTGATTGAAACATTGTCTTGTGATTTAAAATTTTCAGGATATTTTAATGTAGAAGGTATTAAATTCACTGATAATATTGAGAGAACAAAAAAAGAAATAGTTACACAGATAATTATAACTGGAGAACAGAACCAGCAAATAATAAATATAAAAGTTGAAGATGGACTCGAGAAAAATTTCTTATATGAAAACAGTTATAAATTAACTGGCGATCCAAGATATTTGGGGCATATTATAAGTGATGATATTGTTGAAAAATTGACTGGTAAACCTGGAATTGCAAAAAGTAAAATATTATTTATATCCGATAAAACAGGAAAAAAACAAATATATCAAATTGATTATGATGGTTTTAATCTTAAACAAATTACAAATGTTGATTATCTTATAAATTATCCGAGATATCTTGAAAAAAATAAAGTTGTTTTTGTTTCCTATCAAGATGGTTGGCCAAAACTTGCAAAGATTGATCTTTTATCTGGAAAGATTGAAAACTTTATTGCAAAACCAGGTCTTAATGCATGTGTTTTCCCTTTAAAAAAAACAAGAGAAATTGCCCTTGTTTTAAGCGTATCAGGAAATCCTGAAATTTATCTTGCAGATTTTGACGGAAATGTAAAAAAAAGATTGACGGATAACAGAAAAATTGACAGTTCTCCTTCTTTTTCTCCTGATGGGAAATTAATTACTTTTGTTTCTGATAGGGACGGTAAACCACAGATATATGTTATGGATAGAGATGGGTATGGTACCAGAAGAATAAGTTATATTTCCGGTTACTGCACATCTCCCTTATTCTCTCCAGATGGAAACTTTATTTCTTATATATATTCTGAAGGAGGAAATTTTGGTCTTGCAATATACGATGTAAATACCAAAAGAACAATAACTCTTCCTGGTTTAAATTGTGAAGAAATATGGTGGGCTCCTAATTCAAGACATATTGTCTATTCAAAAATTGGAAAGAAACAATCTTTAATGATAATAGATATATTTACAAGAGAAATAAGAACATTAATTTCTGGTGACTTTAATTCGTCCAGTCCAAACTGGTTTGTATTTGAATAAAATTGAAAGGATATATTTTTGGTTTGATTTCTGTTTTTTCGTGGGGAACTGTTTTTGTAATCAGCAGATTTTTAATACCTAATGAAATTATAGATCCTATTGTTCTTGCTTTTTGGAGATTTTTCTGGGCATCTTTTTTTCTTTTATTTGTAATAAAATTTAATTTTAAAAAAATTTTCATTATTTTTAAAAAAGATTTGTTTAGATTTTTATTTTTATCTATTTCTGGTATCTATTTGATGTCAATTTTTATTTTTATATCAGTAAAAACATCTTCTGCAACAATTTCAAGTGTTTTAATGAGTTCAAATCCAATATTTGTTATTCTAATTTCTATCCTTTTTCTTAAAGAAAAAATAACTCTTGAAAAGATTTTAGGAGTTTTTATTGGATTTGTTGGATGTGCTATCGTTATAAAACAAGATATAAATATTTTTTACTGGGTTGGAGAAAAAGTAAATATTTATGCATTACTTGCTGCTATAAGTTGGGCTATATATACGGTAATAGGAGAAAAACCAACAAAAAAATATGGAGCAGTTGAAACCACTTCTGTTGCATCTTTTATTGGAACAATTTTTCTGTTTTTGACAGTTAAATTAATGAATTTAAATCTATGGGGAAAAAATTTATATGGTTTTTTATTGGGAATTTATCTTGGCATCTTTCCTACAGGTATTGGTTTTACTTTATGGTTTTTAGCCCTTAACTATCTAAAACCTTTTTATCTTGCTCCCTTTCAATATTTAACACCTATTATAACTTATATTCTTTCTATTTTTATTTTAAAAGAAAATGTCTCGTTAATTGTTTTTATTGGAATGTTTTTAATATTTTTTTCACTTTTTTTAATTCAGAAAAAAGAATGGCGGAAAATTGTAAATTGAAATTATTTTTGACTTAAGTTAAAATAAGATGTAAAATTAATTCAAAGGAGATTAAAAAATGTATATAACATTGTTAATCATACATATTTTAATTTCGTTATTTTTGATATTTTCTGTTTTAATTCAAAGTGGTAAAGGTTCTTCAATGTCTAATATTTTTGGAGGAGGAGGGATGGAGAATGTTTTTGGTGCTGAGACGCCTGCTATTTTAAATAAAATCACATCTTTTTTAGCAATTATGTTTATAATTACTTCTGTCTTACTTGCAATAATCCCTGGTAAACTCACTATGAAAAGCATTTTAAAAGAAGAGTTGAATAAATCAAAAAATGTTGCTCCTATTAATCCCTCCACTCCTTCTGAATAGTAATATAAAATGAGAAAATTAATTGAACTACCAAAAAAGGGTAAATGTGTTATTGTTGGTGATACTCATGGTGATTTTGATACGACAAGAATAATAGTAAAAAACTTTATTGATAAAAAAAATTATTATCTTCTTTTCCTTGGTGATTATGTTGATAGAGGCCCAAAATCAAGAGAAAATATTGATTATCTTCTCTCTTTAAAAGAAAAAAAAGAAAATTTAATCTTACTTCAAGGGAATCATGAAATGTATCCTGTTATTGAATGTAGCCCTTCAGATTTCTGGGATAATTTAAGCCAAGAAGAGTTCAATTTTTATAAAGAAAAGTTTATGGAGTTACCTCTGTCTGCATACGGAAATGGTTTTATTGCTTTACATGGAGCATTACCAGAGGTAGAAAAATTGGAAGATATAGATAATATAAAAATTGGAGATGGAGAATGGTTTAAGATTATCTGGGGTGACTTCAAAGATAAAAAAGGAGATGTTCTAAATAGTTTTATAGGAAGACCAAATTTTGG
>JAMWCJ010000026.1 GCA_023818645.1 Candidatus Omnitrophota bacterium
AATGTAAGTCCAATAGAAGTAGGTAAGTTTGATATGGGATTTAATGGGATTTATTTATATGGTGGAGATGGAAATGTAAGTGGTGTTTATATAGATGATATTGAAATTGAAATATATCCAAAGAAATGAAATATTTTATTTTAACAGACCTTGAAGGAACTGCTGGTGTTTATAGATGGAGTCAGATTGGAGGAGAAGGAGCAAATCTTGAAGAATATAAACTGGCTAAAATATGGATGACAAAAGAAGTTAATGCATGTGTTGAAGGAATAATTGAAAAGGATAAAGATGCAGAAATTGTTGTTTGGGATGGTCATGGTCCTGGCGGAATTGAAATTGAGTATTTACATCCAGAAGCAAAATTAATTCCAAGAGGAGATATTAGATGTCCATATACACTTGATGAAGGATATGATGCAGTTATTATGATAGCACAACATTCAATGGCAGGAACTCCAAAAGGCAATTTATGTCATACATATTCCTCCCGTTATATTTACAGATACTGGTTAAATGGAAGGGAAATTGGAGAGATTGGGCTTAGAGCATATGTTGCTGGATATTTTAATATTCCTGTAATTCTTGTAACTGGAGATGATGCTGCATGTAAAGAAGCAGAAAGTTTTATACCTCATGTTGAGACAGTTTGTGTAAAAAGAGCAATCCATCATCAACTTGTTTTTACTTTACATCCTGAAAAAGCAAGGAAATTGATTAAAGAAGGGACAAAAAAAGCGATTGAAAAGATAGGGGAGATAAAACCAATAAAAATAAATCCACCATATATTTTTAAAGCACAATTTTTAAGTTCAACAACGACTTATCACTTTACATATTCTTATCCAAATATAAAAAAGATTGATGAGTATACAATTGAAATAAAAGGAGATGATTTGCTTGAAACAGTTAAAATTTTTGCTTGAAAGGAGATATAATGAGAAAGATTTTATTTATTTTGTTTTTTTTAATTTCTTTTTCCTTTTCTGCTAATGTTAAAATTGGTCAGAACAGAGAAATTTTGATTGATGATAAACCATTTTTCCCGATTATGAGTTGGGTACAGCCAGTTGCTCTTTTTGAGGAGAATATAAAAATAGGTGTTAATGTATTTGTTGGTCAAGGGGCAAGAGGAGAAAAGCCAAAAGAATTTCTTGATGCTTGCCAAAAAATGGGTGTTTATGGAGCAATAAGTATTCATAGTGTTGAACAAAAAAATATTGTATCTGAACTTAAAGACCATCCTGCTTTACTCTTTTGGTGGCTACCTGATGAACCTGATAATTATGGAAGAGGGAAATTACCAAAATATACTCCTGAAGAGATAAAAGAACTTTACGAAATGATTAAGAGTATAGATAAAGAACATCCTGTATTTGTGAATTTTGGCAGTGGACTTGGGACAGGAAGTTTGCCAATACCTGCAAGGAAATATTTTGAATATATACCTTATTGTGATGGTTTAACAACGACTGGAAGTTATCCTGAGAATGCTCCTGGTGAACCAAAAGAATTCTTTAATAAAGCAAGAGCGATGAGATATCTTGTTAGGTTTGATACTACAAAGAAAAAGCCACTCGGTCAATGGATAGGTCTTTCTTATATAGGAGCAGAGACACAAAACCCAGACCCCACAGCAAGAGGTCCAAAACCAGAGGAAGTAAAAGCACAAATCTGGATGTGTATAGTTGAAGGAGCAACAAGTATTGGGTTTTTCCCTCATAGTTGGAGCACACCTGAAAATCCAAATGTAAGAAATTATACTCAGTTTAGAGTAACTGATGATGTTAAAAAAGAGGTAAAAAGGATAACAGACCAGATTAAAGAACTAACACCAGTTATACTCTCTTCAGATTCAGCAAAAAAAGTAAATCTTATAAACTTAGAAGAAACAGATGTAAATATTCGTGTAAAGGAAAAGGGAGATGAAATTTATATTTTTGCTTCAAATACAAGACCAAGAGAAGGAAAAGTAAAATTTGAAATAGACCAATCTATTAAAGTTATATCTGTAAAGGTTTATGGAGAAAATAGAGAAATTAAAAATCAAGGAAATAATTTTGAAGACACTTTTAAGACCTATGAGCCACATATATACATAGTAAAATTTTCAAAATAAAATCCAAAAGATGAAATCTGTAAAGTTAGGAGTTGTTGGCTGTGGTGTTATTGGTTCTATTCATATAAAAACAGCAGTTAAAATTCCGATATTTGATGTTGTAGCAGTTGCAGATGTTATTGAGGAAAAAGCAAAAATTATAGCAGAAGAGTATAAAATCAAAAAATATTATTCAAGTGGAGAAAAATTATTGGAAGACCCTGAAATAGAAGCAGTTATACTTGCAGTTACAACAAATATTAGGAAAGGCCTTGCAATAAAAGCATTCAAGGAAGGGAAACATGTTCTTCTTGAAAAACCACCTGCTATGAATGTTGAAGAAATATATCAGATGCTTGATGAAAGTAAGGACCTTATTTGTGGCTGCTGTTCTTCAAGATTTAGATTTCTTGACCATGCAATCTTTGTAACAGGATTTCTAAAAAATCAACCACTTGGAAAATTAAGAATTATCCGTTCAAAAGCAATTATTCCACCTGGTCCAATACCAAAAAAGACACCACCTCTCTGGAGAGTTAGTAAATCAATAAATGGAGGCGGGATTCTTGTTAATTGGGGTGTTTATGATATTGATTATTTACTTGGAATAAATGACTGGAAGATAAAACCTAAATTGGTTGTAGGGAAAACATGGCAAATACCAGAGCAATTTTCAATCTATGTTGCACCAAATTCTGATGCTGAAGAACATTTTTCATCTTTTATCCTTTGCGAGGATAGTATTGTAATGATTTTTGAAAGAGGAGAATGTGTTCCTTCACAAAAAGAGGAAATATGGGAGATTACTGGTGAAAAAGGGACATTACATTTGATGATGAATGTTGGGAAAAATAAAAAAATTATATATGATGATGGAAAAGACCCTAAAAAAGGAATTGTATCAAATGTTATATGGGAAGGGAATGAGGATTGGGAGATAATTTTTCAAAGACAACTTGAAAATTTTGCAAAAGCAGTAAGAGGTAAAGAAGAAATAAAAACAGACCTAAAAAAATCACTTATGATTCAGAAAATTATTGATGCAACTTATGAATCTTCAGAAAAAGGAAAGGCAATTGAGATTAATTAGGAATTTTATTTTGTTTTTTATCTTTTTCTCTTTTTTCTGTTTTTCTGAAGGGAGAATTTATTATATTAACCCATTTACAGGAGATGATTCTTTTGTTGGTTCTGAAAACTCCCCCTGGAAGACACTTGAAAAAGTAAAAACTTCAACAGAAAAAAATGATATAATTTATCTGCTTGATTTTGATATAAAATGGGGATGGTCAATTTATGAATGGCCTGAAGATAGGATTTATTATACAAAAAAAATCTGTCAATATGGAATAACATGGTATTTTGATAATTTCTACCAAGTTGGAAGATTTGTAAATAATGATTTTTGGGTAATAGGGCCAGTTAATATTATTAAAATTGATCCACCTTCTATAAAAGATGAAAAAGGGAATATAATAAATGGTTCAATGTTAAACCCATCTACAAATAAAAGACAAGGATATGATAGTAGAGCAGGAGAATGGGATTCTAAATTGAATGTTGCATTTGAAATTTCTGAATTAAATCCATTAAAAATTGAGCCAGAAGCATCTTTAATATCAACAAAAAGTTTAGAAAAAGAAGATTATGGAACATTTATAGAAACTGCTGCTATTCTTACAATATTAAAAAAACCTCCAGAAAAAGGGAGTTTCAGACCACCATATTTTGGAAATGAGAAGATTTTTTATAATGTTAAAGATATTGACTATTCAAAATTAAAAACTTTGCCAAAGGAAGGAATTAAAACACCAAAATTAAAACAAGAAGAAGATACAGAAAATCAATCAAGTTCTGTTGAAAGAATTTTTGAAAGACCATGGATTGACCATCTTGGAAACTGGATTGGAAGAAGTATTCATCCAAGAAAAAATATGCAGCCATATGGAAGGGATATTTCAAGAGATGTGAGTATTGGTGCTCTAATGTTAATACTTGACTTTCCGAAAGAAGAAAAAGAAAGATTATTGATAAGATTTATTCAACTTGGAATTGACCTTTATGGAATAATTAAAGGTGGTGGGATTGATTCCTGGATTGCAAATGGTGGTCATTGTATGGGAAGAAAATTCCCTATTATGTTTGCTGGATTTATTTTAAATAATAAAGAAATTTTGAAAATTGCTGAAAAATCAGGTTCCTATCTTTATACAAAGCCATATGGGCCTGGAAAAGTCCCTCCTGATTATATCGCATTTCAGGAAGATGAACAAACATTTTATGTATCACAGGAGGATGTTGATAGAAAACTTAATGTTGAAAGATGTGAAGGTTATGTGATTGAAGCAACAAAGGATACAATTAAAGTTAATCATCCTGCTTCATATGCTCCACTTCAAGGAAATTTCATTGAAATAACAAATGGTCCTGGTAAGGGGCAGAGAAGGTATATTGTTTCATCAACTGTTCCAAGGGGCGGTGGAGAAGGAATTTTAAAAATTGATAAGGAGTGGGAAATAATCCCTGAACCAAAAAACTCATATTATAAGGTTATTGGATATGAGGAAAAAGATATAGGACTTCCTGAATGGGGAATAAGACATGCAAGAGAACCGACATGGGATAATCCCTCATGGTATGCCGAATATAGAGGAATGCAGGCAATTTCTTATGCTGGCTGGATTTTGGCATGTCATGTTTTAGGTATTAAAGATTTATGGAATCATCCACCTCTTTTTGATTATGTTGATAGAGATATGTTTAGAAGAAAACTTGGAGGTGGCTTTATTGAAGAAATGTGGAAGAAGTACAGAGAACAATTTCCACCTATCTGGAAAGAGAAAGGAGGAGAAAGATGAAATTAAGTTTTAGTACTTTGGCATGTCCTGAATGGGATTTTAAAGAGATTGTTGAAAAGGCAAAAGTATTTGGATATGATGGTATTGAAATAAGAGGGATTTTAAAAGAACTGGACCTTGCGAAAGTCCCTGAATTAAATGAATATGCTGAAAATACAAAAGGATTGCTTAATAAATACAATCTTGAAATTTCCTGCATCTCTTCATCCTGTGTTTTTACAAATTCTGACCCTGAAGAAAGAAGAAAAAATATAGAAATGGGTATATCTCATATAGAAATAGCCAAAAGATTTAATTGTAAAGTCGTTCGTGTTTTTGTTGGGAGGTTGCCAAAAGATGTTGAATTTGAAAAAGTTATAGATTATGCTATAGAATCAATTACCCAAGTTGTTCAATATGCAGAAAAAACTGGTATAAGGATTGGGATTGAGACACATGATGATTTTTGTAAAGGAGAAAGATTGAATTTGATTTTTCAGAGGATTAAATCTGATTACTTTGGATGTGTATGGGATGTATATAATTCACTCCAAGCAGGTGATAAACTAACAGAAACTTTTGAATATATAAAAGATAAGATTTTTCACCTTCATATAAAGGATGGTGATTTTGATAAAAGTTATAAACTTTTAGGTGAGGGAAAATTGCCCATTAAAGAGATTATTGAATTACTAAAAAAAATAAATTATGATGGTTATCTTTCCTTTGAATATGAAAAAAGATGGCATCCTGAACTACTTCCACCAGAAGTTTCTTTACCACAATATGTTAAATTTTTAAGAAAGTTAATTTGATGAAAAAAGAGATAATTTTAAAATTTAAAGAGATACTTGGAGAAAAGAATCTTATTTATGAAAAAGAAAGGATGCTTGATTATTCTCATGATGAAGTTTCTTTAAGTGAGATTTATAATTTACCTGATGTAGTTTTAAAACCAGAAAATTCAATTCAAATTTCAGAAATAATAAAGGTTTGTAATTTTGAAAAAATCCCTGTAATTGCAAGAGGTGGAGGAACTGGGCTTTCTGGTGGCTGTATTCCTGTTTATGGAGGGGTAGTTATTGATTCTGAGAATATGAAAAAAGTAATTGAAGTGGATAAAGAAAATTTTACCATTACAGTTGAAGCAGGTTTGACTTTAAAGGAATTTTATGATGTTATAGGTCAATATAATATGTTTTTTCCACCACACCCTGGAGATGAATCAGCAACTATAGGAGGACTTATTGCAACAAATGCTGGAGGAGCAAGGGCTGTAAAATATGGGGTTATGAGGAATTTTGTAAGAGGGATTGAAGTTGTTCTTGCAGATGGAAGTATAGAAAATATAGGCGGAAAATATAAAAAATCAAGCAGTGGTTATAGTTTACTTAATTTATTTATTGGTTCAGAAGGGACTCTTGGAATTATAACAAAGGCAACAATTTCTCTTATGCCACCTTTAGAAAAAATATATACATTGATTGTTCCTTTTGAAAATCTTCAACAGGCAATAAAAAATGGTCCTTTAATAATTCAGAATGGAATTATTCCTCTTGCTATTGAATTTCTTGAAAAAACTACTGTTAAATTGGTTGAAAAATACTTAAATAAAAAGTGGCCCTGTGAAATTGGAAATACTTACTTGATGATTATGGTGGATGGGAGCCAAGATGAAACTTTAAAAATTGCAGAAAAGATTGCAGAGATTGTAACTGAAAATGGGGCTTTAGATGTTTTTATTATTGAGGACGAGAAAAGGCAAAGAGAAGTTCTTGATATTAGAAGTATGATTTATGAAGCATTAAAGAGTAATACAATTGAAATACTTGATGTATCTGTTCCAATAAGTAAAATTTATGATTTTGTTTGTGAGGTTAAAAAAATTGAAAAAAAATATTCAACTTATATTCCAACATATGGACATGCAGGAGATGGTAATGTTCATAACCATATAATGAAAGGGAAATTTGAAGAAGATAAGTGGATTGAAATTGAAAACTGGAGAGAAAAATACAAAATGGTAAAATACGATATATATTCAGTTGCTAAAAAACTTGATGGAATTATATCTGGTGAGCATGGGATTGGATATTTAAAAAAAGAATATTTGGGTCTATTTTTTACTGAAAAACAGATAGAAATTATGAAGGAGATTAAAAAGATATTTGATCCAAATAATATTTTAAACCCTGGGAAGATTTTTGAAAAATGAGAAAAAATATAATCTTAATATTCAGCGACCAACAAAGAGGAGATACTTTAGGTCTAAACAATTTCCCTTATAACTTAACTCCAAATATAGATAATCTTGGTAAGCAGGGTATAAATTTTGAATATGCTTTTACAAATCAACCTGTATGTGGACCTGCAAGAAGTTGTTTATTTACAGGTAAATATGCGACAGAAACAGGTGTCTGGAAAAATGGAATTGGAATAAAACCAGATGAGAAAACTATTGCAAAATTACTAAAAGATTATGGATATAAAACTATCTATGTTGGGAAATGGCATCTGTCACCTGAAGAATTTGGAGTTGGACCTGTTCCTTATGAATATAGAGGTGGTTTTGATTACTGGCATGGATCAAATGTTCTTGAACATACTTCACATCCATATGAGGGAGTAATTTATGATGAGAAGAATCAGGAGATTAAATTTGAAAATATTTATAGAGTTAATTTCTTAACTGAAAAGGCGATTGAATATATAAAACAGGTAGAACAACCTTTTTTTCTAACAATTTCCTATCTTGAACCTCATCAGCAAAATGACTGGAAAAGAGTGGTTGCACCTGAAAGATATAGAGAAGTTTTTAAAAATCCATATATTCCATATGATTTAAAGTTTTTTCCTGGTGACTGGTTTGAACAACTTCCTGATTATTATGGTGCAATTAAGGTAATAGATGAATGTGTTGGAGAAATTGTTGAAATACTTAAAAGATTGAATATTTATGAAGATACAGTGATTATATTTACTTCAGACCATGGATGCCATTTTAAAACAAGAAATTCAGAATATAAAAGAAGTTGTCATGAAAGTTCAATTAGAATACCTCTTGTTATTGGTGGTGGAATTGATAAGAAGAAAAATGTAAAAGAAATGGTTCAACTAATTGATATACCCAAAACTATACTTGAAATTGCTGGTGTTGAAATACCTGAAAATTTTAGAGGAAAGAGTTTATTTGAAATTGCTGAAGGGGAGACAGAACATAATGAAATTTTTATTCAAATAAGTGAATCAATGGTAGCAAGAGCGATAAGGACTAAAAGATGGAAATACTGTGCTGTTGCATATGATAAGATTGGCACTGTTGATTCAATGTCAAATATTTACCAAGATTACCAACTTTATGACTTATTTTCTGATCCTTATGAACTTATAAATCTCATTGGAAGAAAAGAGTATAAAGAAGTGCTGGAGGAATTAAGAGAAAAGTTAAAAAGAAAAATTAAAGAAGTTGAAGGTATTGATGTTGAAATAAAAGAAAGAAAAATTTATCCTTAACCCCATTTTTCTTCACCATACCATAAAGTGTTTGGATGATATGCCCAGGGAGGAGAAATTATAGCATTTTCTGGTAATAAGACAGGTCCATATAAAATCAAGTCATTTGTTTCTTCCATCCATTTTAAAAGTTTATTTTTCAATTCATCAATTTTTTCTTTATATTCTGAATTTCCAATTAGATTTTCTCTTTCTAAAGGGTCTTTTTCCAGATCAAAAAACATTTCAAAAGGTCTAATTTTTTCAAAATATCCAAGTTTTCTGAAATATTCTTTTGAAAAAGAAGGGTCTACATTTGGTGGGTAATAAAAAGGTCTAAAATCAAAACTTCTTATATATTTATATCTTTTTGTTCTTATGCTTCTTATAGGGTCATATCCTGCATGATAGGTTAATTCTGTATAAATTTCATCTCTTATCTCTTTTGTTTTTCCTTTTATAACCGGTATTAAACTTTTACCATTAATATTTTCCGGTATCTCAATTTTCAGATAATCAAGTATTGTAGGCATTAAATCGATATTACTACTTAAACAATCTATCTTTCTTCCTCCTTCAAATTCTTCACCTCTTATTATAAGAAATATTCCAATGCCAGGGTCAAAAAGAGTTGCCTTTGCTCCTGGAAGTGGAAGACCATGGTCTGTAGTAAAAATAATTAAGGTATTATCATAAAGTTTATTTCTTTTAAGTGCTTCAATTATTTCTCCTATTGATTTATCCACTCTCTCAATTACAATATTAAATCCTGCCATATCCTTTTTTACTTCAATAACATCTGGTAAAAATTGAGGAACTTTTATATTTTCATCTACATTTTCAACAACTGGCCATGGCAAGTGAGTTTCAGAAAATCCTACTGAAATGAAGAATGGTTGAGGTGGGTTTGAATTTAAATAGTCAATTAAAAGAGGAGTAATGTCCAGACAGGATTTTGTTTCACTTTTAATAATTTTTTTATATCCAAGAGTTTCTGCTTTCTCCCATTTTGTTTCATGCTGTATACCAAAAAGAACTGTTTCATATCCATTTTCTTTTAATATTTTTGGTAGATAAGGGACATCCTCTTTCAAAATAAAACCTCTATGTGCAAGACCATAAACACCATTATTATGCGGCATAAGTCCTGAAAACATACTCGCTCTACTTGGACTACATTGGGGTGCTGAACAGAAATAATTGGTAAAAATTACTCCTTCTTCTGCAAGTTTATCTATATTTTGTGTTCTTACAGATTCCCCATAACAACCAATATATCTTCCAGTATCATGGGTTATTATATGGAGTATATTCTTTTTAGAAATCTTTTACCCCCCTTTTTGCAACAATACTTTCATAAATATTTATGAATTTTCTCATAGGATATGGCGACATAAATAAATATCCTCTCTGATTGCTTTCATTAAAATCAATATAAAGGTATGTTGTTTTCCCTTTCCATGTAACTCTATTTGTGCCTGGAATAGATGTATAATTTTTACCATACTTTTCAATCAATGCTCTCTTAATTCTTTCAAAATTTTCTTTCCCTTTAAATTTAATTAAAACCTCACATAAAACTTCTTCCTTCCAAAAACCATATTCTATACTTTCAACTTTTGCTCCACCTAAATTTAAATCTTCATTCTTTTTTGTATAATAAACTACCTTTCCATTTAATTTTGGAAAAGTTCTTGAGTACTCTCTTAAATATAAGGAAGAAATTTCCATACCCCATGTGTAATTTCTAAAACCTGTAGGTTCTCCTTCTTCAACATCCCAGAAGGAATAAAGAAATAAAGGAGCAAAGAATAAACAACAAATAAAGATTTTTAACTTCATTTCACCTCCTTATTTTCAGAAAAATTATAATCCAATTCTCGTTTTTTTTCAAAATTAAATATTTTTTTAAGGTTGAATCTCTAAAAATCTTTTGTTTTTTCTCATTTCCTTCCAGTTATCTTTTTGGCCTTTTAAATGATAATCAAAAAATGAAATAACATAATTAACTACTTTTTTACTAAAACCTACTCCATGACCTGCATTTTTCACTTTAATTAGGGTTACATCAACTTTATTTTTCTTTAACTTATTATAAAACATTTCACTTTGAGAATAAGGAACTATATTATCATTTTCTCCATGAACAATTAAAAAAGGAGGACAGTTTTTAGTTTCATAGTAATAAGGGCTAACTTTTATTGCTTTTTCAAGGTTTTCTTCTATTGGACCACCAAGAAGTTTTGAAATATAAACATAAGGACCTTCTTCTGATCTTTTTATATCTATTAAAAAATTTGTTCTTCCAAACCAATCACAAACTGCAGAAACTCTGCTTGAATAACCTTTCCACTCTCCACTATTATTGAAAGTATTATCATCTGTAACTCCTAATAAACAAACTAAATTACCACCTGCAGATTCACCCCATACACCAATCTTTTCTGAGTCAATATTATATTTTTCTGAATTTGCCCTTAAAAATCTTATTGCACATTTACAATCTTCTATCTGGGCTGGAAATTTCGCTTCATTACTCAATCTATAACTTATACTGACTCCAAGATATCCATTTTCAACAAAAGGTAAAAGTTTATTAAGTCCTGTCTCTTTATTCCCTGAAATCCATCCGCCTCCATGAATATAAACAATAACAGGCAATTTTTTATTCTCCTCATCCACTCTTTTTATAATATCAAGAAAAAGTTCTTTATTCTTTACTTTCCTATAAGGTATATCTTTTATAATTTCAATTTTCTTTTCCATTTTAAATCTTTGATTTTAAATTTGCCATTTCAATTGCTGAAAGAGCCGCCTGCCATCCCTTATTTCCTGACTTTGTTCCACTCCTTTCAATTGCCTGATCAACACTATCTGCTGTAATAATTCCAAAAGAAACAGGTATTTTGCCTGAAAAGTTTGCCTGTGAAACTGCTCTTGTTATTTGACCTGCAACATAATCAAAATGAGGTGTGTCTCCTCTTATAATTGCTCCAAGACATATAATCCCATCATATTTATTTGCCTCAACTACTTTTCCAACAGCATATACCATTTCAACAGCCCCTGGCACCCAGATTAATTCAATATTTTCTTCATCTGCATTATGTCTTTTTAAACAATCAAGCGCTCCTTCAAGTAATCTTTTTGTTATAAATTCATTAAATCTGCTTACAATAATACAAAATCTTTTCCCTTTTGCATCAAGATAACCCTCAATTATTCTCATTTTTCCCCCTTTTTATTTTTCTAAACTTTTTTTACTTCTTGTTATTTGATATTCAAGTTCTGGTTTTCTCTTTTCAATTATTGAAAGAAAGATTTCTACATCTTCTTCAACTTCATAAGGAGAGTTAAACCCAATTGTTACCATATCAATATCTCTAATAGTATTTACAACAAAATTAAGTCCAACAAAAGGAGTAATTCTTCCAGCAGCAAATGGTTTTATTATCATAACCGGCTTTTTTGCTTCATTAATAATTTTATAAACCCACTCAACTTCTATCTGACATAAAAATCCTAATGGATTATAAATTTGTATATATGTTTCTACATCAAGATTTGTATTATCTGCATAAATGACTGTTTCAGGAACATGAGTTGAAAGTCCAGGTATCATCCCATATTCTCTTATTTTTTCAAGCCATACTTCAATCCCTTTTAAATTCTTCTCTCTTTTATTAACATATGTGTCGGTAACAGATGTGTGAGGCATACATATTTTTGCTCCCTTTTCTTTTGCCCAATCAACTTCTTCAATCTTCCATGGAGTGCATATGTAAATTATATCTTTTCCTGTTTTATCTTTTGTTTTTTCAATACATTTAACAAGAAATTCGCTCGGAGGAGCCATAACTGCATCAATTCCATTTTTCAAACAGATTGATAAAATTTCAACAACTCTTTTTTCATCCATTATTTCCTTTATTGTTTTGTCCTTTGAAGTTGTTTGATGAGAATAACCTAAAAACCAATTTGTTCCACATAAAATTCTTGGTAGAGAAATACCTCCTACATTTGTTCTTGGAATTTTATTCATTCCCTTCCTCCATTTTTATTAAATGACCAAGTTTTTCTTTTTTTGTTTTTAAATATCTTTCTGTATATATATCTGGCTCTATTTCTATAGGGATTCTTTCAACAACTTCAATTCCATATCCAGAAATTCCAACTATTTTTCTTGGATTATTTGTTAAAAGCCGTATTCTTGTTAAACCAAGGTCAACAAGAATCTGTGCTCCAATTCCATAATCTCTTAAATCTGGTGGGAAACCAAGTTTTATATTTGCATCAACTGTATCAAGTTTTTCCTCCTCCTGAAGTTTATATGCTTTTATTTTATTTACAAGTCCTATGCCTCTACCTTCCTGCGGCAGGTAAACTAAAACTCCTCTCCCTTCTTTTTCAATCATTTGGAGTGCTTTATGTAGTTGTTTTCCACAATCACACCTTTTTGAATTAAAAATATCGCCTGTTATACACTGTGAATGAACTCTTACAAGTATACTATCTTTTTCATCTTTAAGTGTTAAGTCACCTTTAACAAGTGCAATATTATAATTGTTTTCAATTTTGTCTTTATAAAGTATCAATTTAAAATCACCAAATTCAGTTGGAAGAAATATTTCTTCAATTCTTTCTACAAGTTTTTCCCTTTTCCTTCTATATTCTATCAAATCTTTAATAGAGACAATCTTTAAATTATATTTTTTTGCAAATTCAATAAGGTCTGGTAATCTTGCCATTGTTCCATCATCTTTCATAATTTCACAAATAACAGCAGAAGGATAAAGTCCTGCAATTTTAGCAAGGTCAACACTCGCTTCAGTATGCCCTGCTCTTACAAGAACTCCACCTTCTTTTGCCTTAATCGGGAAAATATGCCCTGGTCTTGCTAAATCTTGTGGTTTTGTATTTTTATCAATTAAAAGTTTTATTGTAAATGCCCTATCATAAGCAGAAATTCCAGTCGTTACTCCATAAGCAGCATCTACACTTACAGTAAAATCAGTTTTATGTAAAGCAGTATTCTCTTCAACCATTGGAGTTAAATTCAATTCTTTTATCCTTTCAGGTAAAAGTGCAACACATATTAATCCTCTTGCTTCTTTTGCCATAAAGTTTATTATTTCTGGAGTAACTTTTTCAGAAGCAACAACCACATCACCCTCATTTTCTCTATTTTCATCATCAACAACAATTAAAGGCCTTCCGTCTCTTATATCTTGAATAACTTCTTCTATTGAACTAAAAATTTTATTATCCATTTTTAACTTTTTTTCAACATTTTTTCCACAGGTTTTTCACAAAAACTTTTACTTTTATTTATTATACCATTTTTAAATCCCTTTATAAAATTTAAACGATTTTTGACTGAATTTAAAATTTAATATATCATTTTTAAAAATGAACAAAAAATTTATTTTTATTACTGGAGGAGTTGTATCTTCTCTTGGAAAAGGTATTGCTTCTGCATCAATAGGTGCT
The DNA here is from genome assembly GCA_023818645.1 of Candidatus Omnitrophota bacterium. Lineage (GTDB taxonomy): Bacteria > Ratteibacteria > UBA8468 > B48-G9 > JAFGKM01 > JAMWDI01. The sequence continues at coordinate 13,915 of JAMWCJ010000026.1, forward strand.
TTACTTGAATCACATGGTTATAAAGTTACATTTCTGAAATTTGACCCTTATATAAATGTTGACCCAGGAACAATGAGTCCTTTCCAGCATGGAGAAGTTTATGTGACAGATGATGGAGCAGAGACAGACCTTGACCTTGGCCATTATGAAAGGTTTACAAATGCAAAAATGTCTCATAAAAATAATGCAACAAGTGGTCAGATTTATTATTCAGTGATTGAAAAAGAAAGAAAAGGTGAATATCTTGGGAAAACAGTTCAGGTTATTCCTCATATTACAGATGAAATTAAAGAAAGAATTTATGCTTTAAAAAAAGAAGGTGATATTATAATAACAGAGATTGGAGGAACAGTTGGAGATATTGAAAGTTTACCTTTTCTTGAAAGTATTAGACAGATACAAGTAACTCTTCCAGAACAAGATACAGTTCATATTCATTTAACACTTGTTCCTTATATAAAGGTAGCAGATGAAATAAAGACAAAACCAACACAGCATAGTGTCGGTAGATTAAGAGAGATAGGTATCCAGCCAAAGATTTTATTGTGCAGGACAGAAAAATCTCTTGGAGAAGAAATTAAAGAAAAGATAGCTCTTTTCTGTAATGTAAAAAAAGAAGCAGTTATTGAAGCGATAGATACTGACTTAATATATGAAATCCCGTTAATATTTTCAGAACAGAGACTTGACTTTATAATTCTAAAATATCTTGAACTTAAAAGTAACTCAAGGAAAAATCTGGAAAAGTGGAGAGAGATAGTTAAAATATTGAGAAATCCTGAAAAAGAAGTTAGAATTGGTGTTGTTGGTAAATATATTAAGTTACAGGACTCGTATAAATCAATTTATGAGGCTCTTATTCATGGTGGAATTGAAAATAGATGCAAAGTAGTTTTTAAAAAGGTAGATTCTGAATTAATAGAAAAAGAAAGAGCAGAGAAGTTTTTAAATGATGTGTCAGGGATTATTGTCCCTGGAGGTTTTGGGATAAGAGGCACAGAAGGTATTATTGAAAGTATTCGGTATGCGAGAGAAAATAAAATTCCATTTTTAGGTATATGTCTTGGACTCCAATGTGCCTCAATAGAATTTGCAAGAAATGTATGTGGGCTTTCTGATGCATCAAGTACTGAATTTAATCCAAAAACAAGAAATCCTGTAATATATTTACTCCCTGAACAGAGAAAGATTAAAGATAAAGGCGGGACAATGCGTCTTGGTGCATATCCATGTATATTAAAAAAAGGAACGATTTCCTATAATGCTTACAAAAAAACAAAGATTTATGAAAGGCACAGACATAGATATGAATTTAACAATAAATATAGAGAATTATTTATAAAAAATGGTATGATTGTTGCAGGAGTTTATCCTGAAAAAGACCTTGTTGAAATAATAGAATTAAAAGACCATCCATTTTTTGTTGCAACACAATTCCATCCTGAATTTAAATCAAAACCATTTGCTCCCCATCCTCTATTTTCTGCTTTTATAAGAGCGTCAAAATTAAAAGTTTAAATTTAAAGGAATTATATAAACAGATGTTTTTCCATTAAAATCTGAAGAAAAAACTATAAATTTTCCAGAAGGACTAAAAGAAGGATGAACATGTCCCAATTGATTTCTTTCAGAAGAACAAGAAGAGTTAGGCCAACAGATTATTTCTGAATTTCCTGTTTCTAAACTTATAAGATAAAATTCGTTCTCCCCCTTTTCCTGAACATCCGAAACAATAAATTTATTATCATAAGAAATTGAAGAATGTCCAAGTTTACGAGTTTCTGAATAAAAATGTTCTTTATAATCAGAACCACTTATATCAATTGATGAAATAAAAACAGGCGTAAAGTTAGGAACTGTTTTTTTATGAAAGTAGAGTCGCAAATTATCATTATGTCCCCAATATTCATGGGTTGCACGGAAACCTTTTGGCATTATTAAAAATGGCTCAAGTTTCTCTTTTTCTATATCAATTTTCCATGCCCTTGCTCTTTCTGTAGGGGGTAACTGAAAATTATCCTGTTTATCTGGAAGGATATTGAAAGTAAGTATAAATTCATCTGATGGACTTGCAATTAAATGAGAAACCTCTTTAATCCATAATGGGAATCTGTATATTCTTTTAATTTCAGGATTTTCAATATCTGTATAAACTATTCCTATATTCTCATTTATATCTTTAAAAAAACAAGCAATTTTTTTGTTCTTTTCTGAAATTGCAGGACCACCAAAAATAGATAACCATTCTTCCTCCTTCTCTATGATTATTCTTTTCTCCAGAGTTTCTACATTAATACCTGTAATTGTTTCACCATCGTTAAAAATAACCTCTTCATTAAAACAAGTGAAATTATAACAATTACCAAAATCCTTTGTAATTTGGATAATCTGATTTGTTTCAATTTCCATTCTGTATAACTCAAATTTACCTGTCCTGTTAGAAGCAAAGATTATATATCTTTCATCTTGAGAAAATGATTGAAAATACATATAAGTAGGAACACAATCAGAACCTTCAATACCAATTTCCCAGATTTCTCTCCCTGTTTTTCTATCATAAAAAATTTTTTTCTTTCCTTCTATCACTCCCATCTTTAGTCAAAATGGTAAAGTAATAATGTATTTTTATCTTCTTTAAATTTTATCTTTAACGGTCTAAAACCATCATAATATCTAACACTATTTGAAATTCTCAATTCATCAATTATACCTTCTCCATTTTTTATTATAAATTCTATACTATCGGGCATACTTTCAAAATTTTCTATTTTCCAGTTTTTTTCTATCCATTCCCGATTACTAAATCTTGTTCCAATTCCATTTACAAAAATAGAAAAATATTTACTTTTAAAATTATGGATAATAGAAATATGATACCATCTACCTTTCTTAAAAGGTTTTCTACAGGCAGAATAAGGGTCTAATGGCCAACTTCTAAAATTATTATCTCCAGAAAGAAGTATATTTCTATATTGTGTCCTATACCATAGACCACTGATTATTTTATCTCCTTTTTTGATGAATATTTCAGGAAAAACATTATCTTCAGAAGGATTATACCAGAATTCAATTGTTCCTTCCATAAAAGATTGTTTTTTCTTTTCTTCTGGAATAATAATTTCAAATTTTTCATTTTTTTTCAATAATTTTGTTCCTCCTAATTCCCACTCTTCTTTCACTTCTTCTACCTTTTTTTCAATAATATTTTCTCCTATCCAGAAAAGTTTTTCCTTTTCAAAAGCAACCAGTGGAAAATAACTTTCTAACGGGAGGTAAACATTATTTCTCTTATATATATCTTCTTCAATTTTTTCAGAAGCACTTCTCCAACTATCTATTTTCTTTTCTTTTGTATCTGCTGGTAAATAAAAATAAACCGGACCTTTAATTTCTCCATTACAGGATGTATCAAGAACAATTTTTTCAGCATTTGTTGACCTTAAAGTAAAATTAGAAGATGGATATATTTCACTAAATGTAATTTTTATTTTATATATCCCTTCTTCTTTTTCTTTTGGAATCTCAAACTTTCCATAATTTGTTTTTTCACTCATAAAACTAAGTTCTTCCTCAACAAGGGATACTTCTTTTTTTGTTAGGAGTTTATTGGACTGTGTTAAAATTTCTAATTTTATTTCTTTTTCTTCTGGTTTTATGTCTTTTGGTAAAATTGGATAAGGATTACATCTGTAAGAATACTCAAATTTTGTTGATTTCCCTTTTTTATGTATAAAATAAATAACAATGGGAAAATCTGCTGATTTAATTTCCATTTCAGGATATCTTTTTACTTCCTTTCCATATTCATCAAGTAATCTTATTAAGATAGGAAAACCAAGATTAATAAAGTTCGAACTATGTGAATCTATATTAAGTATTCCAGGGAAGAAATACTTATTTGTATGATATTCTTTTAAATCTTTTGCTATAGAAACTGAATTTTCTCTTTTATTTAAATACCAGTCATAGGATAAAACAAGATGTGCAACAGGAAATGTATATGAATGACAAGGCCAATTTTTGTAATAGTTTTCACATAATTTTTTCATTGCTTCTACACCAGATGATTTTAAAGTTGCTTGATAATAATTAAGTAAAGAAATAAAAAAATATGGAGTTTGAGATGGTTCTCCAGGGATTTCTTTTCCATCAGGTATTACTCCAGATGGACTTTCTAAATTTATAAGATATTTAGCAAGTTCTTCCATCCTCACTCCTAAATCTAAGTCCCAACTGATTAAAAATAAATTATTTATTTGATTAAATAATCCATAACTACATCTTAAACTACTTCCATTTGAATTAACAAGGTTCCCACCTTCAAACTGTCTTGGCCAATCTCTTCTTTCAGTCACATCTAAAATCCCTTTTCTCCATACTTTCAAAATATCCTCTGCTCTTGCAAAGTTTCCAAATAAATAATTATATAACATTGCATTTGGATGAAAAGCCCAGTGAAGATATGTTGAACCTTGCCAACTATAATAACTTGCATAATCAGCATAACCTGAATTATCATATCTCATCGCAATATCTCCTATATAAACACAATGTCTTCTTGCGAAATCATACCATTTCCTTTCTCCACTTCTTAAATAATTTGTCCACCAGTATTCTGACCCACCATAATTATGATTTGCATATCTATAATAAGAATCAGCAACAAACTTTGCTTCATCTTTATTTTCTGTCTTATTTAACAATCTATAATAAAAATGTGGTCCTGAACCATATTCCCAAAAACCATAATTACCACTTTTATCGTCTAAATAAAGAATTGAATTTACATATTCTTCTATCTTTTGCTCATATTCAGGATATTTATTAGGGTCTTTTATACTGGTTTTAAATGGTATAACTTCTGTTTCAAAAATTGTCCATTTTGGGTGAGGTAATGATAAAATAGGTGTTTGAAAATGTTCAAATTCATTTATAATATTTTCTATAGTATTGTCAAAATATAAATAAATTTCATGTGTTTTTCCATGTCCTGAAAAATTCTGATATATATATTGCCATATTTCTCCTGTTCTATTCTGATATCCAGGTGTTTTTAAAAATACTTCTCCAAAATATTTAATTAAATCCTCATTTCTAAAACTTAAAATTTGCTTTTCAAAACCACCTTCTTTAAACCTTTTTCTACTATCCCAGAAGTGGATTACCATTTTTTTATCAAAGTATTCAAAACTTTTTGGGAATTGTTGCCATGTATTCCTTAATGATAAAGAAACAATCTCTTTTTCTCCTTCCACAGCAAACCAATGACCAATCTTTTTAATTTCTTTGTTTATTTCCCATTCTTCTTCAATTCCTTTTTCTTCAATATAAGTATTATAAATACCTGCGCTCGTCTCAAACTGTCCATGATGATGATAAAGACCTTGAAGCATCAGATATTTCTTGTTAGGAATAATTTTTTCTTTCAAAAATTTATCTTTATTATCTTCTGATATGTCAAAATATATATAATCATTTTTTTCATTATTTAATAGAGAAATTATTAATCCTATATCTTTAAATTGGTAGATGTAAGAGTCCTTATCCATGGCCCAGAAATGTTCTATCTTTATCCCCTGGCACATACTATAAAAAATAAATCTTATTATATATTTACAAAGTTGCTCTTTTTCTTCTGAATAATAATTACCACTTACTTTTATAACTCCAAATAAATTACCTTTCTTCTCTACCTCATATTTAATTTCTTCATTTAAATTTGAATAAAGTTTCCCATTTTGGTCTATTAAATAGTTCGTTATTCCACTTATAATTTTTTCATCTTCTGTATATATATGGTCTTTATTCTTATCCCAGTAAATTTCCTCTATTATTTTATTACCTTTAAACTTCACCTTTATATTCCCTGTATCAACTATTATTTCATTCTCTCTTTCTTCTATCTTCAAAGGGAATAAAATTTTGCCTCTTTTTACTTTTGTTCCATATTCTAATATTAATGGTGGATTAATATATGAATCTTCTTTTAAAATCTCTTTGTCCATATTATAATTCCCATCTATATCATTTATAAATCTCAATTTTAGCCATTTTATACTCCCCTCTGGCTTCCACCTTGTTACTATTTCTCCTTCTGATGATAATTCTTTTCCTGTCTTTGGATTTATAACTCTTACATTTTCAGGATTGTATAGATGACCTTCTGGAAAAGGCACTGATGTTTCTATAAGATAATTATTTATTGGCCCTTTTGTATTGTCTAAAAATAATGGCACTTTATTTAATACTGGTAAATCTTTTGTTTTTTCTGACAATTTATTTGAATAATAAAAATGAAGAGGGTTTAATTCCTTAAAATTCTCCAAAATAAGTGTATAATCTACAAAATCTTTATCTTTCTTTAAATTTTCTAAATTTAATTTAAAAATAAAAGAACGACTTTTTATATCTGAAAAATGTATTTTATATTCTTTTACTGATTTCTTCCCTTCATAAACTTTAAATACAATTGGCTCTTTTATTTCTATTAATGGTTTATCTATTCTTAAATATCCTAAAACTTCTTTATCATCTTTATAGTATCTCTCCCTTAACAATGTAAATAAATGACCCTCTGGAATAAAAATATCTGTAAAAGTAGAACCTATTTCCTCTTCATTTAAAGTAAGATGCAATTTTAATCTTGCATAACCACTTAAAGGGATTTTATATCTCCATTTAATATCACTTTCTCTTAATGGTAATAAGTCAAAAAAGTTACTAACTTCATTCACCAATTTACTTTCAGAAATAAATTCTATTTTTAATCCTAATCTTAAATTTTCTCCTGTCTTATTTTCAAATTTTAAACTTAATTCATTCTCTCCTTTTAGCAAATCACCAAAATTCAATCCTTTAAATGAATACTTCTCATTCTCTAAATCAACTATCTCCCAATCTGTTTTAAGATACTTCTCTCCGCCTATCCTCTTTATCCTTATTGCAAGCTCACCCCCTCTTATAATTCCTATCTCTGAAAATGGAATCTTAAGTTCACAACTCAAAATTTTCTGCTCCTTATCATAAATTGTCTTTATATAATTAAAATTAAAGTCCTGACTTAATCTGGCACCTATAATCTCACCTTTTTCATTTTTTATAACTTTAGGTGTGGTATATATCCCTTTTATATTGTTTGAAAAAATATTTATTTGATAATAAGAATCCTTTACCTTTACATATGGTGAAATCCAAACCTCTATCCTTTCATTTTCTTTATAATCCTCTGCAAAAATACTGATATAAATATTTTTATCGTCTGAGAGAATTCTTGAATGGGTTAAATTCAAATCACATATTTTGATTCCTTTTTTCCAGTCATCTTCTCTTATATTTCCATCTACTTCTATAAATACAGACCTCTCTAAAACTTTATTTATAACAAGATTTAAACCATCTTTCTCTTCATAAAAAGTTCTTGGTATTATCTCTATATCCTTTGAAAATAAAATCAAACCTAAAAATAAAAAAAATAATAAAAATTTCTTCATTTTTCCCTATATCTTTATGGTAATTTGTTCTGTCTTATACTCCATATTTCTGCCCAATCAAGACCTGAACAATAGTTAGTTAAATTACAGTATTTATGTGCTGAATCATCTATCCACTTTACAGAACCATCAAAAAATAATGCATTAAATCCAGATATTAAATATGTTTTTGCATTAGGGTCTATATTTGGTGCTCTATGATGAACTAAATAACTTCTTTGGTCTGCATTACCTGAAACAACATACCAATAATCAACTACCCATGGAGCACCAATTTTCAGTCCTTTACTCAATTTTGCTCGGCAAGGTGGAGCAGTATCAAAAGGCAGGGGATCC
>JAMWCJ010000027.1 GCA_023818645.1 Candidatus Omnitrophota bacterium
TAAAACTAAACCCCTTCTTGATTAAATCAATACACATATTTACAACTTCCTCATCATACTTTATACCTTTATTTATATAGATTTCATTTATTGCTTCATCAATAGTTAATGCAGGTCTATAAGGTCTGTGAGAAATCATAGCATCAACAACATCACAAACAGCAATTATTTTTGCCTCTTTTATAATTTCATCTCCTTTAATTCCTCTTGGATAACCAGTTCCATCAAGTCGTTCATGATGCTGTAAAACTATTTGAGAAATTTTTTCAAATTGAGGGATTACTTTTATTATATTATATGCAATAATAGGATGGGTTTTTACTATGCTGAATTCAATTGAAGTTAACTTTCTTGGAACTACTAATAATTCTGAAGGAATAGAAATCTTTCCAATATCATGTAATAATCCTGCCCAAACAATTTCCTTGATTTCTTCTTCTTTAAATCCAATTTCTCTTGCTATTTTTTCAGCCAGAATTGAAACACTTAATTGATGACCAGCGGTATAAGGGTCTCTAATTTCAACTATTTTTGATAATGCATGAATTGTTCCATTCAATGTTTCTTCTATTAATTTTGCATCCTGTTTTATTTCATTTTCAAGTTTAATCCTTTCAGTTATATCTATTCCAGTTCCTAATATCACTTTTTTCCCTTTATATCTTCCAACTTTTCCTGAAACATAACAATATCTTATTTGACCATCAAATCTTTTTAATCTCAAATTAAAACCTGCTGATTCTATTTCTCCAAGAAATCTTTTTTTAGCCAGTTCTTTTACCAAATTTATGTCTTCCTCATAAACAATTTCAGATACATTTTTCCCAATTAACTCATTTTTGCTATAACCAACAATATCACAAGCAGTAGAGTTTACATAGATAAATTTAAAATTTTCATCATACATATATATTCCAGCAATACTTTTTTCTATAAGGGCTTGCAATTCAGAAATTATTTCTTCATCTTCTTTCAATTTAATTTTTAATAACTCCTCCTCTGTTATATCGTGAAATATAATCATATATTTTGGATACTCTTCTTTTAATTCAATCAATTTAGCAATTGCATATTTTTTTTCCTCTTTTCCCAGTTTTAGTTCTAATTTAACAAATTCTCCTTTAAAATTAAAAAGATTGTCTATTTCTTCTGAATTTAAAAAAGAAAGATTGAATATATTTTTACCAATTATATCTTCAATTTTTAACTCAAAGTCCTCTATTCTTCCAATAACCTCAATAATTCTTCCTTCTTTGTCTAATAAAAAAATAAAACATGGAATATTTTGAACGAAAGATTCTAATGCAATATAAGAATTATTTTTTTTGTTCATGTTAATTTGTAGTGTATTAGCGTCAAAAAGTCATAAATATTTAAAGAACTCATAATATTTAATTTATACCTTTTCAATTTTTCAGTCAAATTTAAATTTCTTTTTTATTATCCCTCTCTCTAATTTTTTGCCATTGGTTTTTACTCCTTTTATTTGCAATAATTTTTACGATTAATTTTTAGGAGGACTTGTCAACAAAATTAGGGATATTAAAAGAATATTGTTTGAAAAAGGACTTGTTAGAAGTAGTAAGAGGATATGTTGTGAGTAGATTAAGTATATATAAATGGGATAAAGTAGTAAAAGAAAGGATGAGGCAAGCATCAGAAAAATTGAAACCAGAGAAAAGGAATATTACAGTGGAGCAACAGAATAAAAAGTCAAAAGAGGAGATTAAAAGATTAATTAATCTTTTGCAAAAGGATAAGAAAAAATTTTATTTAGAATTGGATTCAAGATTTAGAATTAACAGAAATACTTATAATAAATTTTTCATAAGAAATAGTTCTTCTTAATTCTGGGATACCTCTTAAAAACTTACCTAAATTGATTTTCTGAAAAATATTGTTGACAAAAATTTTTTTTAAGGTAAAATATTATTAAAATGATAATAAAGATAATAAAAGAAGAAATTTTAAAGGAGAATTGTTTATGAAATGTCCAGGACAAGATCCAAGATTTTTGAAAGTGGAAGAGCAAGTTTGTAAAAATTGTGGCTATATAGTAGAAATATTTTCTAATGAAATAAAAGTTAGTTGTCCAAGATGCAAAGCAGATGTTTATCGTGAAAATATACCTTCTTGCATAGATTGGTGCAGTTATGCAAGACAATGTATAGGTGAAGAAAAATATAAAGAGTTAAAATCAAGAATTGAAACTAAAAAAGAAAAATTGGATTTCAAAGAAAAAGTTTTATCTGAAATGATGAACTATTTTGGAGATGATATAAAAAGAATAACTCATGCAATGAAAGTTACCTATTTTGCTGAGATGATATTGAAACAGGAACCAACAGCAGACAGTAGAGTTGTTATAATATCAGCAATATTGCATGACATTGGAATAAAAGAATGTGAGAGAAAATATAATTCTACTGATGGTAAATTACAAGAGAAAGAAGGTCCACCAATAGCAAGAGAAATTCTTCAAAAATTGGGTATCAAAAAGGAAATTATTGAAGAGGTCTGTAAAATAATTGGAAGTCACCATAGTCCTGAGGAGATAAGTACATTGAACTTCAAAATATTATGGGATGCTGACCAGATAGTCAATATAGAAGATGGATTTGACCTAACTGATAAAGAAAAGTTAGAAAAAAGTATTGATAAGATATTCATGACAGATACTGGTAAACAAATTGCCAAAGAGAAATTTTTATTAAACAGGAGGTAAAGAATGAAGCCAACAGAAGTATTAAAAGAAGAGCACGAAGTAATAAAGATTATTTTAGATGTGCTTGAGAAAATTGTAGATAATATTGTTTCTAAAGGACAGGTCAATGTTAATCATCTGGAGAAAATTGTGGATTTTATTAAGACATTTGCAGATAAATGTCATCATGGTAAAGAAGAAGATTTGCTTTTTCCTGCTATGGAAGAATTTGGAATACCAAAGGATGAAGGTCCAATTGGAGTGATGTTAGAGGAACATGATATTGGTCGTAACTATGTTAAAAAACTTGCTGAAGCGATTAATGAATATAAAAATAATAAAAATTCATTAAAAGATATTGTAGAAAATGCTTCTGGTTATATCAATCTCTTGCGCCAACATATAGATAAGGAAAATGATATACTTTACATGATGGCTGATATGCATATTCCAGATAAAAAACAAAAAATTCTTTTGAAAGAATTTGAGAAAGTAGAAGAAAAAATGGGTAAAGGTGTACATGAGAAATACCACCACCTTGCTGAAGAATTAAGAGATGAATATTTGAAAAAAAATAAACCAATATAATGATTTGGCATTAAGGTATCTTTTGAAAAATATAAAGTAAAAAGGTGCAAAGTAATGATTGGATCAGGAGGGATAAAATGAATTTTGGGCTTGTTGGAATAAGTCATAAAACTGCTCCTTTAGAAATAAGAGAAAGATATTCTTTTACTAAAAAAAAGGTCTCTGATATTTTGAGTAAATACATCTTGAATGAGACAATAGATGAAATTGTAATTCTTTCTACATGTAATAGAACAGAAGTATATATCACTACAGATATGGTCAACAGGGCATTAAAATCTCTATGTGATGAATTGCAGATAAAAAAAGAAGATTTACACTATTTTTATTTTCTCCAGGATAAGTATGTAGTGAAACACCTTTTTAGTGTTGCAAGTGGTCTTGATTCACAAATAATAGGAGAAAATCAGATCTTAGGACAGGTAAAGAATGCATACTTTATAGCAAAGGGAATAGGAACAACAAAAAAGCATCTTAACAAATTGTTTCATAAAGCGATAGAAGTAGGAAAGATTATCAGAACAAAAACCAAAATATCTGAAGGTAATATTTCTATTGTCAGTGTTGCTTTAAAATTGATAGAGAGATTATGTGAAGATATTGAAAGGAAAAAAATACTAATTATTGGCACAGGAAAGATAAGTGAGTTAATGGTTGAATATCTTAAAAAAAAGGGGATTTATGGTGTATTTGTTGCTAATAGGACATATGAGAAGGCAGTAAAGTTAGCAGAAAAGATTAATGGGAAAGCAGTTAGATTTGATAATTTAATAAATGAGATTAAAGATACAGATATTATTATAAGTGCAACAGCAAGTCCGCATCTTATTCTAAAAAAAGATACAATACAAGATTTGATTAAATATAGAGGGAAACCTCTTTATATAATTGATTTAGCACTACCTCGTGATGTAGACCCTGATATAAAAAATATCAATAATGTAATTTTGTGCAATCTTGATGATATTAATCTTGTGATTATGGAGAACTACACAAAAAAATTGAAAGAAGCAGAAAAAGCAAAAAAGATTATAGAAGAGGAGGTGGAAAAATTCTGGAAATGTATAAACTATCAACCATCAGAATTGGTAGCCGTCCAAGTAAGTTGGCTTTAAAACAAGTAGAAGAGGTAATTGAAAAGTTAGGTGTTTGTGATATAAGATTTGAAATTCTGACATATAATACTTCTGGTGATATTGATAAAAATACACCAATTTCTGAAGTTGAAGGAACAGATTTTTTCACTGATATGATTGAGAAAGCGTTATTAAATGGAGAAATAGATATGGCAGTTCACAGTGCTAAGGATTTACCTGATTTTATTACAGATGGATTAGTTATTGCAAAGATAACGAAGCCAATTGCTAAAGAAGATGTATTGGTTTCAAAAAATAGATTAAAACTTTTTGAATTACCAAAAGGAGCCCGTATAGGAACAAGTAGTCAGCGAAGGAAACAACAATTAAAAAACCTTCGTCCAGATTTAGAATGTGTAAACTTACGTGGAAATATTGAGGAAAGAATTGAAAAATTGAAGAAAGATAACCTTGATGGGATTATTATTGCAAGAGCAGCATTAATTCGTCTTGGACTTGAGGAAATAATAACAGAAATTTTACCACTTGATATTTTTCCTACTCATCCTTTGCAGGGTGCATTGGCAATAGAAGTAAGAAGAACAGATTATGAACTGATAAAATTACTTTCTCAAAATGAAAACTGGTAAAGTATATTTAGTTGGTGCAGGACCTGGAGAACATGATTTAATTACTTTAAAAGGAATGAAAATTTTACAACAAGCAGATGTTGTTATTTATGACTATCTTGTTGATAGGTCTATTTTAAAATATGCAAAACCAGAATCTGAAATTATATGTGCAGATGAATTGAGCAGTGGAATATATAATAATGGTTTTACTAAAAGGCAGGATTTAATAAATAGATTAATGGTAAAAAAAGCAAAGGAAGGGAAAAATGTTGTCCGTTTAAAAAATGGAGACCCATTTATTTTTGGTAGGGCAAATGAAGAATTAGGAACATTAGTAAAAAATAAAATTGAGTTTTCCGTTATACCAGGTGTAAGTGCTGTAAATGCAGGAAGTTGTTTTAGTGGTATCCCTCTTACAGTTAGAGGCATTTCCTCAAGTGTGGTAATTACTACCGGTCATGAGGCAGAAGAAAAAAATAAGGGATTTGTTGATTGGAATAAGATTGCAAATATAGATACAATTGTTTTATATATGGCAGTGGAAAACCTTTCCTATATAGTTCAAAAACTTATTGCTGCAGGATTAAAAAAAACAATGCCAATTGCAGTAATTTCTAATATAAGTAAAATATGTCAAAAATCTATTGTTGGAACTTTAAAAGATATAGTTAAAAAAGTTGAAAAAGAAAAAATTTCTCCACCTGCAATTGTAATTATTGGAGATGTTGTTAAAAAAGAAAAAAGATTTAATTGGTTCAGAAGAGCAAAAAAGATTCTTTTTACAGGTATCTCCTCTGAGAGATTTTTTAAAAAAGGTATAATTTTCCATATACCTATGATTGAAATTAGGCCATTAGATGATTATACTGAAATGGATAATTGGATTAAAAAAATAAGTATTTTTGACTGGATAGTTTTCACAAGTAGATTTGGAGTATATTATTTTTTTGACAGATTGTTCAGATTAGGATATGATAGCAGAATTTTATCAGGGATAAAAATTGCTGCTATTGGCAGTTCAACAGCAAATAAATTAAAAGAATATGGTATTATTGCTGACTTGGTTCCTATAAACGAATGTTCTGATGGACTTATTCAAGAGATTAAGAGTAAGAATATTAAAGGTAAAAAAATATTTCTTCCTCGTTCAGATATTGCTGATAAAGGTTTAACTGAAAGATTAAGGGATCTTGAAGCAGAAGTTTATCCTTGTGTTGCTTATAAAAATGTTATGCCTGATGATTTACCAGATATTGATTTAAACTTTTTTGATGAGATAATATTTACCAGCCCATCTACAGTAAGAAACTTTATAAAAAGATATGGAAAAATACCAAAAAAAGTTAAAATTAGAAGTATTGGTTGGGTTACACAAAAGGAAATTGAGAAATGGAAATTATAAAAAGATTGAGACGGCTTAGGAAAACAGAAACATTAAGAAAAATATTTTCTGAGACAAAACTTTCTATTTCTGATTTGATTATGCCATATTTTGTAGTTGAAGGTAAAAACATAAAAGAACCAATAAAGTCAATGCCAGGTATTTTTAGGTATTCAATTGACAATCTCCTTAATGAAATTGAAGATATCTACAATCTTGGTATTTTTGCAATTTTACTTTTTGGTGTTCCAGAAAAAAAGGATGATTCTGGAAAAAATGCTTATGATAAAAATGGAATTGTCCAAAAAGCAGTTAAAATTATAAAAAAAGAAATCCAGGATATAATTATAATAACAGATGTATGTCTGTGCAGTTATACAAACCATGGACATTGTGGAATTTTATCCTCAACTTCAAATTTTCAATCTTCAGTTAGTCCTGTAATTGATAATGATGCTACATTAGAAATTCTATCAGAGATTGCTTTATCACATGCTGAATCAGGTGCAGATATTGTTGCTCCGTCTTCAATGATGGATGGTCAGGTTAAAATTATAAGAGAAACACTTGATAAGAATGGATTTTTTGATGTTATCATAATGAGTTATTCAGCAAAATATGCATCAAACTTTTATGGACCTTTTAGAGAAGCAGCCAATTCTTTTCCTAAATTCGGTGATAGAAAAAGTTACCAGATTAACTATCATAATTTAAAAGAAGCATTAAGAGAAGTTGAACAGGATATAAATGAAGGAGCAGATATTGTTATGGTAAAACCTGCATTAGCATATTTAGATGTTATAATGATGGTCAAAGAAAAATTTAATATACCTGTCGTTGCCTACAATGTAAGTGGAGAATATTCAATGATAAAGGCAGCATCTGAAAAAGAGTATCTGGATGAGAAAAATGTTGTTTTAGAAATTTTGACTTCAATAAAAAGAGCAGGTGCAGATTTAATAATTACTTATTGGGCAAAGGAAATAGCAAAATGGTTAAAGGAATAAATGAGAAATTGTTTAATGAGGCAAAAAGATATATACCTGGAGGAGTGAATTCTCCTGTAAGGGCATTTAAAGCAGTTGGTGGCACTCCTGTATTTATAAAAAAGGGGAAAGGTTCAAAAATTTATGATTTTGAAGGTAATTCTTATATTGATTATTGTATGTCTTGGGGAGCATTGATTTTAGGTCATGCATATTCAGAAGTAATTAGAAAAGTAAAAAGTGTAATTGAAAATGGGACGAGTTTTGGTGCACCTACACCTTTAGAGACAGAGTTTGCAAAATTGATATGCGATGCTTTTCCATCAATAGAAATGTTACGAGTTATGAATTCAGGGACAGAAGCATGTATGAGTGCTGTTAGATTGGCAAGGGGTTATACTGGGAGAAAAAAGATTATTAAATTTGCTGGCTGTTATCATGGACATGCAGATTATCTATTAGTTCAAGCAGGTTCAGGTTCTACAACTTTTGGGATTCCATCAAGTTTAGGTCTTCCTGATGAATATATTAAACATACTTTTGTTTTATCCTATAACAATTTAGATGTAGTGGAAAAAGTAGTAAAAAGATATTATAAAGATATTGCCTGTATAATTGTTGAGCCAATCCCTGCAAATATGGGAGTTATATTACCAAAACCAAATTTTTTAAAGGGGCTTCGTGAAATTTCTGAATATTATAATATAGTTCTTATTTTTGATGAAGTTATCACAGGATTCAGGATTAATTATGGAGGAGTGGAGAAATTATATAACATAAAGCCTGATTTAACCTGTTTAGGGAAAATTATTGGAGGTGGATTTCCAATAGGAGGATTAGGTGGTAAAAAAGAGATAATGGAATTTCTTTCTCCAGTTGGTTCTGTATATCAGGCAGGAACATTATCAGGCAATCCTGTAAGTATAACAGCAGGAATTTCAACATTAAAGATTTTAAAGAACAAAAATATCTATAAACTATTAGAAGAAAAAACTGATATTCTTTGTAGTGGCATAAAGGAAATAGCAATGAAAAAAGATATACATATTGTTATAAATAAAATTGGCTCAATGTTTACTATATTTTTTACTGATGAAAAAGATGTTTATGATTATCAAAAGGTATTAAAATCAAATACAGAACAATATAGAAAATTTTTTCATAAGATGCTTAAAGAAGGAATATATTTACCTCCATC
The DNA here is from genome assembly GCA_023818645.1 of Candidatus Omnitrophota bacterium. Lineage (GTDB taxonomy): Bacteria > Ratteibacteria > UBA8468 > B48-G9 > JAFGKM01 > JAMWDI01. The sequence goes on from JAMWCJ010000027.1 coordinate 8,566, forward strand.
TCAATTTGAAGCAAATTTTGTTTCACTTTCACATACAGAAAAAGACATTGAAAAAACTTTAAAAGCGATTTATGATGTCTTCAAAAATATATAAGGGGAAATAATATGTTTAGATTACCAAAGAAAGTTATAGATGATATACAGAAATATGATGAGAAACTTAAACAGTTTCTCTCAGGTAAAATAAATAGCACTTTTTTCCGTGGGGTTCGTGTTCCATGGGGATTTTATTCCCAGCGTGGTGGCAAGCTCTTAATGTCAAGATTAAGAATACCAGCAGGTATTTTAACTCCATCTCAGTTGAAAGCAATTGGTATAGCAGCAAAAAATTTTGCAGATGGGAAACTTCACATTACAACAAGGCAGGATATACAAATTCATAATGTTCCATTTGAAAATTCTATTAAGATAATTGATTATCTTAAAGATTTTAATATTTCTCCACGAGGAGGTGGAGGAAATACTGTAAGAAATATAACTTGTTGTTATTTATCGGGAATATGTTCTAAAGAAAAAACAGAAGTATATAAAATGGTATGGGGATTAACTGAATACCTTTTATCACTTGAAGAATCTCTAAATCTACCAAGAAAATTTAAAATTGCTTTTTCTGGCTGTGAAAAAGATTGTGCATTTACAGGTGTAAATGATGTTGGAGTTATTGCTTTGGATGATGGTAAGTTTAAAGTATTATGTGGTGGTGGTATGGGTGCTAAAAGTGCGGTAGGTAAAGTATTGTGTGAAAACATAGACCAAGATGAAGTTTATTATGTTATTAAATCAGTGTTCAATGTTTATAATAAATACGGTGATAGAAAAAATAGACATCATAACAGATTAAGATTTTTAATTGAAGATATTGGTTGGGAGAAATTTTATGACCTTTACAAAAAAGAATTAGATAATATTAGAGGAAATGAGTATATACCGATAAGATATGAAAATGATGTAAATGTTTTACCTGAATTACCAGATGCTGGTTTAATTGGATGTAGTGAAGATGAAACTTATAACCTTTTTATCAAACATAACACTGCTAAACAAAAACAGAAAGGATATTACTATGCAGAAATAAGAATCCCTGTTGGTGAAATCAGTTCAGAAGAATTGTTAAAATTGTGTGAAATTGAAGGTTTTGTTCCAACATTAATTTTTAGGACAACTCAAAGACAAAATATTGTGCTTACAAATATACCATATGATAAAATGTTTTATGTTTACGAAAAAATAAAATCAATTTTTTCTGACTTCCTTTATCCTGAGACAGTGTTAGATATTGTTTCATGTAAAGCAGCAACAACTTGCAATTTAGGTATATGTAACGCAATAGATTTGGCAAAAAATATAATAGAAGAATTAAACTCAAAATTAGATACAACAGTTATAGAAAAACTTAAAGATGTAAAAATAAACATTAATGGGTGTCCAAATGCTTGTGGCCAGCATCCAATAGGGACAATTTCTTTTTCAGGTTTAGCAAGGAGAGTGTATAACAGGTCTGTTCCATTTTATAAAATTTATTTAGGTGGGAAAATAGATGGAGAAAATACAAAACTTGCACAGGAAAAAGGTATACTCCCAGCGCGTGTAATACCAAAGTTTATATCAGAGTTAGTTTTAACTTTACAGGGCTCATTAAATATTGAATATTTAACATTTAACATTGAACAACTGATAAAAAAATATTCCTATGTTCCAAGTTATGAAGAAGACAAAAATTATTATATTGATTTTGGGAAAACAGAAGAATTTTCTTTTGCAGGATTATCACAAGGAGAATGTGGCGCTGGTGTTATAGATATGATAGAGGCAGATTTAGAATCAGCAAAACAGTCATTGATTAAATCTAAAGAAAAAAATTTAGAAATTACTGATATAAAAGATGCTTTAATATATTCTGCTCGTGCATTACTTGTAGTAAAAGGAGTTGACCCTAAATCTGAAGAAGAAACAATATTTGGCTTTATTGATAAATTTATAAATACAGGTATTTGTAATCCTGAATTTAAAAATTTAAATGAAATTTATCAAAACATAGTTTCAAATAAAATTACAAAAGAACAAGCATACGAATATACACAGAAGTTTTATCAAGAAGTAAAAAAAATTTATTCTTTAATGGATAGCAATTTCAATTTTGTAGCGAGATTTAAAGAAATTATAAGTACTGAAGATAAAAGACAGAAACATCCTAAAACTTTAACTTATGATTTAAGAGGCACCCCATGTCCAATTAATTATGTAAAAATAAAACTTAAACTTGAAGAACTGAATATAGGAGATGTTTTAGAAGTTTATCTTGATGATGGAGAGCCAATAAAAAATGTGCCAAAGAGTTTAATAAACGATGGACAGGAGATTTTAAAAATTGAACAGGTTAAAAATTTTTTTAAAGTTTTAATTAAAAGAAAAGTTTGAAAATAAGGAGGTTGTTATATGGCAATAAAAATTTTAATTAATGGTAAAGAAGAACAAATAGAAAAAGAAATGAGTATATTAGAATTGCTTAAAATTAAAAATATTCGTCCAGAAGTAGTCACTGTTGAATTAAATGAAAAAATAATAGACAGAAAAAATTATCAAACTACATTCTTAAAAGATGGAGATATTCTTGAATTTGTTTTTTTTATGGGTGGAGGTTCTATTAAAATGGATAGGGATAAAAACAAATTAAAAAAGTGTGGAGCAAAAATAGCAGAGAATGTACTTGAACTTATATGTAATACTCCTATGGTAAAACTAAATAGAATTGTTGAAAAAAATTCAGCAGAGATTTATGCCAAGTTAGAATCATTTAGCCCAGGAGGCAGTGTGAAAGACCGTATAGCACTTTCTATGATAGAAGATGCAGAGAAAAAAGGCAAATTGAAACCTGGTGGAGTAGTTGTTGAACCAACTTCAGGGAATACAGGTATAGGTTTAGCACTGATATGTGCAGTAAAAGGATATAAATGTATTTTAACTATGCCAGAATCAATGAGTTTAGAGAGAATCTATATATTAAAATCATATGGAGCAGAAGTAGTTTTAACACCTGCTATTGATGGTATGGAAGGTGCGATTAAGAAAGCCGAAGAAATTGTAAAAAAAACAAAAAATAGTTTTATGCCACAGCAATTTAAAAATACAGCCAATCCTGAGATACATCGCCAAACTACTGCAAAAGAGATATTAGAGGCCTGTGATGGTAAACTGGATGCATTTGTTGCTGGTGTGGGAACAGGTGGAACGATCACAGGTGTTGGAGAAGTCCTTAAAGAAAAAATTAAAAATATAAAAATAGTAGCAGTTGAACCTGAAAACTCAGCAGTACTCTCAGGAAAAGAACCAGGACCTCATAAAATTCAAGGTATTGGTGCTGGTTTTATACCAGAAATTCTAAATCTTAATGTTATTGATGAAATAATTACTGTAAAAGATGATGAGGCATATCAAATTGCTAAAAGATTGGCTCGTGAAGAAGGTTTATTTGTTGGGATTTCTTCTGGTGCTGCCTGTTTTGCTGCACTTAAAGTTGCGAAAGATTTAGGAAAAGGTAAAAAAGTAGTGGTGATTTTACCTGATACTGGAGAAAGATATTTTAGTATTGACCAATATTTTAATGTATAATTATGCTAAAAAAGGAATGAAAATGTCTTATGTTAAAGGATTAAAATGTAGAGAATGTGGTAGAGAATATCCAAAAGAACCACTTTATGTATGTGAATATTGTTTTGGTCCATTAGAAGTGAGTTATGATTATGAAGAAATAAAGAAAAAGTTAACTAAAGAATTGATTTCTTCTCGTGCTAAAAATTTGTGGAGATATAGAGAACTATTGCCTATTGATGGTGAACCTATAGTTGGTCTTAACTCTGGTTTTACACCTTTAATTAAAGCAAATAATTTAGGTAAAGAATTAGGGATAAAAGAATTATATGTGAAAGATGATTCTGTATGCCATCCTACCCTTTCCTTTAAAGATAGAGTAGTTTCTGTGGCTATCACAAAAGCAAAAGAATTTGGATTTGATACTGTTGCCTGCGCTTCTACTGGAAATTTAGCAAATTCTGTATCTGCACAGGCTGCTGGAGCAAACTTAAAATGTTTTGTTTTTATACCTGCAGATTTAGAAGCAGGGAAAATAATTGGTTCGCTTATCTATTCACCACAACTTATAGCAGTTGAAGGGAATTATGATGAAGTAAACCGTCTTTGCACAGAAATAGCAAATAAATTTAAATGGGCATTTGTTAATATCAATATTCGTCCTTATTATGCCGAAGGTTCAAAAACATATGCCTACGAAATTGTTGAACAATTAGGGTGGAGAGCTCCTCAAAATATTGTTGTGCCAGTCGCAGGTGGTTCTTTAATTTCTAAAATCTGGAAAGGATTACATGAGTTGCATAAATTAGGATTTATTAATGAGGTTAAAACAAAGATTTTTGCTGCTCAAGCAAAAGGTTGTGCTCCTGTGGTTACAGCAATAAAAGAAAATAGTGAAATTATTAAACCTGTGAAACCAAAAACAATCGCTAAATCATTAGCAATAGGAAATCCAGCAGATGGGTATTATGCATTTAAAACAGTAATGGGAAGTGGTGGATGGGGTGAAGATGTAACTGATGAAGAAATTATTGAAGGGATAAAATTATTAGCCAGTACAGAAGGTATATTTACTGAAACCGCAGGTGGAGTAACAGTTGCTGTAACCAAAAAACTAATACAACAGGGTAGAATTCGCAAGGATGAGTTAACAATAATTTCAATCACTGGTAATGGATTAAAAACACAAGAAGCAGTTATTTCTAAATTATCTCAACCTATAAAAATAAAACCAAATTTGTCATCATTTGAAAGCGCGGTTTTTAAATCTTAAAAAGGAGGTTTTAAAAATGGGAATAAAAGTAAGAATTCCAACACCACTTCAAAAACTTACAAATAATCAATCTGAAGTTGAGTGTGAAGGGAAAAATATTAAGGAACTAATTGAAAACCTTGATAAAAAATATCCTGGTATTAAAGAGAGAATTTGTGATGAAAATGGTAATTTAAGACGATTTATTAATTTCTTTGTTAATGATAAAGATATAAGATTTTTAGAAGGTGATAATACAGAACTTAAAGATGGTGATGAAGTATCAATAATTCCAGCAATTGCTGGTGGAACAGATTTTAGAGAAGACCAAATTGAAAGATATAGTCGTCAAATAATATTGCCAGAAATTGGTGGTGCTGGACAAAAAAAATTGTTAAATGCAAAAGTTTTAATTATTGGTTGTGGTGGGTTGGGTTCTCCTTGTGCATATTATTTAGCCGCTGCTGGAATAGGTAAGATTGGATTAGTTGATTCAGATAAAGTTGAGTTAAATAATCTTCAAAGACAAATTATACATTTTATGCAAGACATAGGGAAACAAAAGACAGAATCTGCAAAAGAAAAACTTAATGCTATTAATCCGGATGTTGAAATAGTTACCTATCCATTAAGAATTACTTCTCAAAATATAATGGAAATAATTAAAGAATATGATATAGTTATTGATGGATCAGATAATTTTCCTACAAGATATTTAGTAAATGATGCATGTGTAATGTCTAATAAACCTTTATCACATGCTGGAATATTGAGGTTTGATGGTCAGGCAACTACTATTATCCCACACCAGAGTCCTTGTTATAGATGTATTTTTCCTGAACCCCCACCACCTGGAGTGATTCCTTCCTGTCAAGAAGCAGGAATATTAGGTGTTGTAGCAGGAATTCTTGGATTAATTCAAGCAACTGAAGTTCTAAAATTTATTTTAGGAAAAGGAGAACTCTTGATTGGTAAATTGCTTGTATTTAACGCTTTAGAGATGAGTTTTAGAAAACTTAATATTCATAGAAACAATAATTGTGCAGTTTGTGGAGATAAACCAACTATAACAGAATTGATTGACTATGAGCAATTCTGTGAATTAAGAAGTTCTGATTGAACTTGAACATAGGAGGTGAATTTTAAATGCCTAAAAAGAAAGTTAAAAAAATGGTAAAGTTAGTTTTTCCGGAAATACTGATTAAAGAACCAGTGACATTCAAAATGGCAAAAAGGTACAATATAATTCCAAACATTCGTCGTGCAAAAGTCACAGAAACAACAGGAGAACTGGTTCTTGAGTTAGAAGGTGAAGAGAAAAATATAGAGAAAGGAATTAAGTATTTACTAAAATTGGGTGTTGATGTAGAGCCAATTGAAGGGGATATTTTAGATTAATTTTTTAAAATATTGTATAGGAAATAGACCGGATAGATATTAAAATTTATGGGATTTAAAAAGTCAAAATGGTATTTCAATTTATCTATAATTTTAAAGATTATCTTTTAGAAATATTACCAGCATTAGCAATTGGATTTTTTTTAAGTGGATTAATTCATGAATTTGTTCCGACAAACTGGGTAGAAAAGGAGTTAGGCAAAAAAAGTATTAAACCAATTCTCTATGCTACAACAGTCGGAACTATAGTTCCTGTTTGTTGCTGGGGTTCATTACCTTTGGCTATAACTTTTTATATGAAAGGTGCTTCACTTGGTCCAGTTCTTGCAATTCTTGTCGCAACACCTGCTACTTCAATAAATGCTCTTATAGTCGCAGGAAAATTTTTTGGAATAAAGTTTGCTATATATATCTTTTTCTCAGTAATTCTTATGGGTTTAATTATTGGTTTAATTGGCAATCTCTTTAAATTTAAAGTAAATATTAAAACCTGTTTACATTGTGATAAAGAAGAAAAAAACAACCAAACCTATAAAACAAAAACTTTTATAGGAAAAATGAAATCTGTTTTTAGATATGCTTATATTGAACTACCAAAAGAGATCGGGTTAGAAACTTTGTTAGGTTTAGTTTTAGCAGCATTAATCAGCACTCTTCCCTTTGCAGGGAAATGGATTAAAAATTATCTGTATGGAACAAAAGGATATTTATTTGCTATAACATTTGGATTAGCAATGTATATGTGTGCAACAATGAGTGTTCCATTAGTTTATGCACTTGTTGAACAGGGATTAAATATTGGTGCTGGTTTAACTTTACTTTTAGTTGGACCAATTACAAGTTATGGAACTATTTTGGTTATTAGAAAAGAATTTGGTATTAAAGTACTTTTAGTTTATCTTGTATTTATTTGTCTTTCTTCGTTGGTTTTAGGTCATTTATACTCTATAATTTTAAAATAAAATGGAGGTTCAAAATGGTTAATAAGAAGATTTTTAGTCCAGTTGGCGAAAAAGAAGTAACTCGTGCAATTGTAAATGAATTTGCCAAACAATTTTCTGAATATGTAGAGAGTGATTGTGTAATCATAGGAGCAGGACCAGCGGGATTAATGGCGGGTAAAGAATTAGCAAAAGAGAAATTAAAAGTTTTAATTATAGAGAGAAATAATTATCTTGGTGGTGGATTTTGGATTGGTGGTTATTTAATGAATAAAGTGACAGTAAGAAAACCTGCACAGGAGATTTTAACTGAATTAAATGTCCCATTTGAAGAAGTTTCAAAAGATTTATATGTTGCTGATGGTCCACATGCTTGTTCAAAACTTATATCTTCTGCTTGTGATGCAGGTGTAAAGTTTGCCAATATGACTATATTTGATGATGTTGTTTTGCGAGAAGGTAATCGTGTAGCGGGAGTTGTTATTAATTGGACTCCAGTTCAAGCATTACCAAGAGAGATAACCTGTGTTGACCCTGTAGCATTAGAATCAAAAATAGTTATTGATGCTTCTGGTCATGATGCAGTTGTGGTAAAAAAATTAGCAGAAAGAGGTATAGTAAAACCTGTTGGTTTTGGGGCAATGTGGGTTGAAATGTCAGAAGATTTAGTGGTAGAACATACAGGGCAAGTACATCCAGGTTTAGTTGTATGTGGTATGGCAGTAACTACGACTTATGGTCTTCCAAGAATGGGGCCAACATTTGGTGCTATGTTACTTTCGGGTAAAAAAGCAGCAGAAACAGTTAAAAAGTTAATCAGTTGATAAATATAGACGATTAAATATGCATATCCCATCTTTTATTTATCTTTACGATGGTGGGAAAACAGAAAGTCTGGATTTAAAAGAGATCCTCCGGTATCTTAAAAATATTTTCAAAAAAAGTAAAATCCAGATAAGACAAGAATTTATAAGATTTTATCTTTCATCAAAACTTATTTCTGAAGAAAAAGAAAAGGAAATAAATCATTTAGCAAAAGAAATGGCTAAAATTAAGGTTAGAGTAATAGATAGAAAAGATACTTCTTTTGAGCCATTACCAGGTGAAATTGAATATGAAAAGAAAAGATTATCTGAATTAGAAAGTAAATCGTTTGGTGTTCTATATAATGGTTTTGAACTTGTAACAATATTTTCTAAATTGATAAACAAAGAAGAATTCAATTTTGACCATTGTCATATTATTTTTACCAATCAACTCTTTGGGACATGGGATGAATATGATATGAGATGGCATGCAAGAGTTAGTATATATAGTTTTCCTTCAATTATTTCTACAACTGGTATAGTTGAAGCACCTGCAAAACCAAGAGAATTTTATTTAAAAAGGAGATTAGGAATTGATCTTTATAGATTAAAAGAAGAATTTAAAGGTAGATTTATTGATTATAATGACCAAAGGATGACAGAGATAATGAAAGGGTATGTTCTTCAAGCATTGTTTTATCATATAACAGGAGACCCTTTTTGTGAACATAAGAATTGTAGGTTTTATAATGCTCATTGGCAGGAAGAAATAATAAATGCTCAATTAAGTGCTAATATAGAGTTTTGTGAAAGACATAAAAAGATCATAAATCAATTAGCAAATGAAATATGATATTTGTTATAATAGAAGAAAATTTGTTATCTTGTTTTTATATCTTGAGTTGACAAAAACTTTTTAAAAGAGTATAATATTACTAAAATGGTCATAAAAGTAATAAAAGGAGGGGAAAATGGATATAAATTTATTTAAAATTGAAGATTTTGAAAACAAAACTGCGGAAGAAATATTGAAATTTGCACTTGAAAAATATCAGAATAGAGTTGCACTTGCTTCAAGTTTTGGAGCAGAGGATGTTGTTTTGATAGATATGATATTAAAAATTAATCCTAATGCAAGGATTTTTACTCTTGATACAGGAAGATTACCCCAAGAAACTTATGATGTTATGGATAGGATAAGAGAAAAATATAAAATAAACATTGAGGTCTACTTCCCTGATGCAAAATTAGTAGAAGAAATGGTATCAAATTATGGGTTCAATCTATTTTATAAAAGCGTAGAATTAAGGCAGTTGTGTTGTAAAGTAAGAAAAGTAGAACCATTAAATAGGGCATTGAAAGGGTTAGATGCATGGATTTGTGGTTTAAGAAGAGAACAGTCAGTTACACGAACAGAGATTAGAAAAATAGAGATTGATACAGCACATAATTCAATATTGAAGATAAATCCTCTTGCTGATTGGACAGAAAAACAGGTCTGGAACTATATAAAAGAAAATAATGTTCCATATAATGCATTACATGATAAAGGATATCCAAGTATTGGTTGTGCTCCATGTACAAGGGCTATAAAACCTGGTGAAGATATTCGTGCAGGGCGTTGGTGGTGGGAAGCACCTGAAAAAAAGGAATGCGGATTACATAAAAAATAAGGTTTAAAAATGATAAAACCACATGGTGGAAAATTAATAAATAGAATAGTCAGTGAAGAAGAAAAAAAAATTTTAAAGGAGAAGATATTTATTCTTAAAAGTATTAAATTAAATAGAAGACAGATATCAGACATTGAGATGATTGCTATAGGTGGATTTAGTCCTTTAGAAGGATTTATGGGGAAAGAAGATTATTTAAATGTTTTATATAATATGAGGTTAGCAAATGGATTGGTTTGGCCTATCCCTATTACTCTATCTGTTGATAAAAATGTAGCAAATAGGTTTGAAATTGGAGAAGATATCGCTTTATTAGATGAATTTGGAACTGTTATTGCAATTCTCCATTTAGAAGAGATTTATCCATATAATAAAGAATTAGAAGCAGAGAAAGTTTATAAAACAAAAGATTTGAACCATCCTGGGGCAAAGGTAGTTTTTTCACAAGGAGATTTTTTACTTTCAGGGAAAATAAGTGTTATTGAAAAACCAAAACACACTGAATTTAGTGAATATTATTTAACACCAGAAGAAACAAGAAGAATTTTCACTGAAAAAGGATGGAAAACAATTGTTGGATTTCAAACAAGAAACCCTATACATCGTGCACATGAATATATACAAAAATGTGCATTAGAGATTTTTGATGGTTTATTTTTGCATCCTATAGTTGGAGAAACAAAATCTGATGATATACCAGCAGATATTAGGATGAAATGTTATGAAGTTTTGATAGAGAAATATTATCCAAAAGATAGAGTAATTTTAGCAATAAATCCCGCATATATGAGATATGCTGGTCCAAGAGAAGCAATTTTTCATGCAATTGTAAGGAAAAATTATGGATGTACACATTTTATAGTAGGAAGAGACCATGCAGGAGTTGGTAATTATTATGGTAGTTACGATGCACAGAGAATATTTTTAGAATTTAAACCAGAAGAACTTGATATTGTTCCATTATTTTTTGAACATACTTTCTATTGCAAAAAATGTGGAAATATGGCTTCTTATAAAACTTGTCCGCACGGACAAGAAGATAGAATTACGCTTAGTGGAACAAAGGTTCGTCAGATGCTGCAAGATGAAGAAATACCACCTTTAGAATTTACTCGTCCTGAAATTGCAAAAATATTAATTGAAGGAATGAAACGAAAATTTAGAGAATATAACATATGATTAATATTATAATTCTACCAATTATCTCTTTATTTTTAGGGATGAATATGGGTGCTTCAGGATTTTCTGTATCATTTACACCATCATATGGTAGTGGCATTTTAACAAGAAAGAAAGCGAGTTTGCTTTATACAATATTTATTTTAATTGGAGGGATATTGATTGGACCGAGAGTTATTAATACATTAACTACAAAAATTTCACTAACCTCATATGGAGAATATTCTGGTTTAATTATAATTATTTCATCAGTATTGATGATGTTTGTTTGTAATCTTTTAAAGATCCCGCAATCAACAAGTTTTGTAACAGTTAGTGCCTTTACAGGTGCAGCATTCTATTACCATCAAGTGAACTGGGGAGTAATAATAAAGATTTTTTCTATTTCAGTTATATTTTGTATTTTAGCATTTTTTATAACATATTTTATTAAGAAGATATTTTATCCACCAAGAAATAGCAATTTCAGATTGTATGAAAAATCAATATATCACAATGATAAATTAAATAAATTTATTGTTTGGACAAATTGTTATTCTGCATTTGCCATTGGGTCAAATAATATTGCTAATGTAGTTGCACCTGTGTTGTTATCAGTTTCTGTGAAGCCAATTTTATATATTCTTTCAATAGGCGTATTTTTTGGCATGGGTAGTTTAATTTTTGGGAAGGGTGTTATAAATACAATTTCAAAGGAAATAATTCCTATTGGGAAAATATCGGCGGGAATAATATCTCTTGTTACTTCAACTTTTGTAATAATTGCATCTTCACTCGGACTGCCAACTCCATATGTTCAATTTACAACATTTTCAGTATTAGCAGTAAGTAGTGTAAAGGATGGATTTTATTTAACATATAAAAAGGCAGTTGTTAAAAAAATATTTTTTGTCTGGATTTTAATTCCAGTTTTAACATTTTTATTAAGTTATTTACTTCACTTTTTATTTCAAAAAGGACAACCAAGATGATCTATTTAACAAAGGAACAATATGTAAGTATAGTAAATCATACAAAAAAAGAATATCCTAAGGAGGCATGTGGAATTTTAGCAGGGATTAATGGAAGAGTTATAAAAGTGTATAAAATGGCTAATATTTCAGATAATCCTGAAAGTTGTTATTTTATGAAGCCAGAGGAACAAATTAAAGTTTTTAAGGAAATGCGTCAGTTGGGCATAGAAATGCTTGGAATATATCATTCACATTCAAATACTTCTGCTTATCCTTCACAGCGTGATTGTGAATTGGCTTTTTATTCTGAAGTAGATTATCTAATAATTTCTTTAAAAAATTTTAATAATCCAGAGATCCGGGCGTTTAAAATTGTAAAAGGCAAGATTTATGAAGAAAAAATTATAATAAGAAAAAATATTCTTTTTGTCTGTATTGAAAATTCATGCAGAAGTCAAATAGCAGAAGGGATTGTTAATAATCTTTACTGGCAAAAATTTGTTGCTTATAGTGCTGGTTCAAAACCTTCTGGAATAGTCAATCCTAAAGCTATAGAAGTAATGAAAGAAATTGGTATAGATATCTCTAATCAAAAAAGTAAAGGATTTCAAGAGATTAAAGATATAGAATTTGATTATGTAATAACTATGGGTTGTGGTGATGTCTGTCCTGTATATTCAGCCAAACATAAATTTGAGTGGAAGATAGAAGACCCTAAGGATAAACCAATTGAGTTTTTCCGAGAAATAAGAGATGAAATCCATGAAAAAATTAAGGAGATGGTTTTATATGATAGTTTTTCTGAAAAATTTTGATAATCATAGTTTTGGGGGATAACATTTATCTTAATTGGTACAAGTTTTAAATCCAGTTTCAAATATAAATATAAGTTAATATTAAATTGTGGAGATATTTATCTATTAGTAAAATTTACGAAAGGGGAAAATGATAGATTTGATAAAAATTGATAGACGCTGTATTTTTCACAAATGACATAAAGGGTTATATTCAAAAGGCATAGATTTTATTATAAGATTACCTGTAAGAAGGAATAGAAATGTTTGGAGAAAAGGGTTATGGATATATAGTAATGGATTTTGAGAAGAAAGGAGGAGAAATAAAAAATATCTATTGAGTGTATTGGAAGAAAAATAGATAGAAGTTTAGGTAAAGAAAAAAGTATAATGGTAAATGTTATCAATTTCTATGTCATTTCTACTTTTATGTTTGTCATAAAACAAAAACTTACTCTTCTTTTTGCTGCATTAATTTACCCTTCATATTTATTTTTCCTATGAAGTTGTATTTCTTTTAGCCAGCAGAATAAAACAGGTGTAAT
>JAMWCJ010000028.1:0-5215 GCA_023818645.1 Candidatus Omnitrophota bacterium
ATCTTATAAACAAGCTATTGTCGCTACTTCTAATAAATTGCTCAGAAAAATTTATCACTTGCTCTTTGAAAACCGGTTTTTTAATTAATTTTTTCATTTTTTAAATTTATATAGTTGACTCCTTTTATTTTTTATTTTAACATTTTTTGTTTTGAAATATAATATAAAGATAAACAAGGAGGCGAAATGATTAAAATAGGAATAATTGGGACTGGTGGAATGGGAAAGTATCATGCAAGTATTTTAAAGAAATTTCAAGATTTAAGAATTGTTTCTGCTTCTGATATAAATATTGAAATTTTAAATTCTTTTAAAAATGAGTTTGGAGTGGAAGAAATTTATACTGACTATAAAGATATGCTTGAAAAATCAGATGTGGATGCAATTATTTGTGCTACTCCAACTCATCTTCATTATAAAATTGTAAAAGATGCTGCAAAATTAAAAAAACATATATTCTGTGAAAAACCAATTGCAATAAATTTAAAGCAGGCAGAAAAGATGATAAACGAATGTGAAAAAAATAATGTTATATTTCAGATTGGTTATGTAAGAAGATTTGATGAAGAATGGTTAAAATTTAAAGAACTTATGGAAGAGAGAATCATTGGAAGACCTGTTATATGGCATCAAATATGGGGTGGTTATGGCCCTTCTGCAGAATGGTATTATGATATTAAAAAAGGGATGGGTCCTTTTGTAGATGGTGCAGTTCATTCTTATGATTTTGGTATATTTACATTTGGAAAAGTTAAAAAAGTTAAAAGTTCATTAACAAAATTTAAAAATTTCACATCTCCTGATTCAGGAACTGCAATAGTTGAATTTGAAAGTGGTGATATGCTTGTTTTATGCTGGAGTTGGGGACTTCCTAAAAATGTTTCTTATCAATATACTCATCAGGCAATTGGACCTACTGGAGTTTTAATTTTTTCTGGATTTCAAGATGAAAAGGGAAAATATTTTGTTATTAAGAAAGAAAATACTGAGGAAAAAATAGGTCCAATCCCTTTGAATTCTCTTGGTATTGGATTTGAAAAACAGATGGAACATTTTATTGATTGTATAAAAAATAACAAAAAACCTATTGTTGGTGGAATTGATGGTTACGAATCTTTAAAAGTTGGACTTGATGTTATAAAAAACTGGAAATAAAAAAGAATTCAAATATTTTAAAATTCAATATTTAGCCCAAATGTTAACCTCCGAAGTTAACAAATCAGTCTGGTTTTAAAATAGAAAAATGTCAAGTTTTTTGAAATCGTCGCTGGAAAAGAAATTTTTGAATCTTTTTTATGTCTGTGTTAAATAATATGCCTAAAAAATGGAGAATTGAGGTTATATTTACGTTTACGGTTATATACTAACTTCTTTCAACCTCAGATGAGGTGTATAATAAGAAGTAGGATAGGCAGTAAGATTATTAAAAAGTATGATATAGCCAGGACTCCTTACCAAAGAGTAATAGAATGTAGAGAGATTGAAAAAAGTAAAAAAAAGAGTTAGAGGAAGTTTATAAAAGTTTAAATCCAGGAAAGTTACAGAGGCAGATTTGTCAAATGTCAACTTACGATGTTAACAAATCATATTTCTCCCTGCGAAAAAAATTTCAGATTTAAAAGTTTTCCTTTTCAACCTTTTTTGTTCCATAAAATTCAAAAAGCATCTGGAGAAGTCGTCCATTTGCACTTGCATTTGGTTGCCATGGACAGAAACTCGGATCATTGTCAGCATATCTTTCAAGCATATAATATTCCTGACTCATTCCGTATTGCACCTGAGCCCACATTGTCTCAAACGCCTTGTCCCTTTCATTTCTTCTCATCCAGCCAAGAAACCAGCATAAATCAGAAAATGAAATATACCAGGTATGGCCTGCCCATGGGTCAGAAGCATAATATCTCAAAAGTCCATCAGTCATAAGTCCTGTCAGGCCATTTTTCATCCATCCCCTGTTTCTGAAATATCTCTCCACTTTTTCAAAAATCTCGCTTTCAGGTTCAATAATTCCTGCCCTAATCAGCATTGCTGGCCCGTCAGCAAAATACGGACCAGATGGTGGATAAGTTTCAGGAACTCCTATGTAATTAGGGATAAAAATTTCATCCCTGTTTTTTTGCTTGCTTACAATATCATTTAAAATTTTAACCAAGCAATCTCTGTAATCTTTTGCCTCTTTCTTAATCTCACAAGCAAAATCATCATTATAGTGAGAAAATACTTTTGCCATTTCACTGATGCCCATCAAATTAAAAGCGTCTGTAAAACACCAGGATTGAACAGTCAAACCCCAGTCATGGGGTCTTCCTGCTGGAAATAATCGGTTTGGACTCTTTCTTCGTCTTTGCTTTATCCAGTTAAAACCATCTATCATTGGCTGGCGCCAGAAACGAAAAATCTTTTCATCCTGGCAGGCAATAATATGTTTCGAAAGTCCAAAAAGCACACCTCCAGTAATATTTTCCCATTGAGGCGAAAGATATGAATTAAATCTTCCTTTTTCCTGTCCATTTTTTTCCTGATGATTCAAGAAATATCTGTAGCCTTTCTCTGACCAATCATATAAACCAAGCATATCAAGCGCTATTAGAAATTCAATTGCTTCAACTGGCCATACACCTGCCCATCTTCCACCCTGCCGTGGTCTTGCTGCGTTATCCTGGTCCTTTACAAACATCTGCAGACACTGACATATCAAAGAATAAATGATTGGTCTGAATACATCTGCATTTTTTATATCAGGCAAAAATTTAATTCTGTTAAGTTCGTTCTGCCAATTTGAAACTGCCTGTTTTCTTTCAGAATTATGCTTTGACGCGGAAACTTCAATTTTCTCATTACCCTCACTCATCACAAAATAAAAGGAAATTGTCTCAAGGGGTTCAATTGTTTTTCTTATCTCAAGGTAGTTTTTCGCAAACATATTTTCAGGATTGACCAAAATCCATTTCAGATTCGCATCTGCTGTTTCAAACCAGATACTGGTTTTTCCATCTGTCATACATCCATCCTTGATGCAAAAACCATTTACAACCATATCCCAGTGCTCAAGAAGTGGCCTGTAGCTTGCGTAAAAATCTCCTCCTATGCCATAAAGAAGTCGATCGCTTCCAGATTGAGCCATCAATCCTGTGATAAGCTCTTTCCTTGCGCCGGAAAAATTTGTTGCTGTAAGCCTGATGAAGGTTTGAGGTATTTCATTCCAGTTACAAAAAACCTCAAGCAGATATTCTATGTGGTCTATTGTTGTTTTCAAAATATGAACAGGGATTCCATCGCTCCTGACAACAAAATTTGTTTTTTCCCATCCAGGCGCAATTGCTTTCTCAGTGAATAGAAACCTGACTCCACAGGAATTAAACTCTCCTGTATCTTTTATCGAATCTGTCTCAGCAGAAACAATTTTGAAATCAGGCCAGAGTGTGATCAATTTTCTTGCTTCTGGCGGATGCAGATAAAGCTTTATTGTTTTTGGCCTTTTCCATGCCATAGTCATCCTCCTTTCATAATTTTTACAGGTGAAAGCATCCCTGAAGGCTTAGGTAATTTCAAATTTGTCTGGCAGCCATCTAAAGATTGAGAAACCACTGATTTTACCTGCTTTCATTGATGGAATAAGAGCTCTTTTTTTTATTTTCATCTAAACTTTTGTAATATTCTAACATCTTTTCAAACCTTGTCAACAAAATTTTGCATTAAGCCAAGATACACAATGAAATAAGAAGCATTTGAAGAAGAAAAACCTGGTCAAGGTAAAAAAGTTTCTTTATCTGAATAAGTCCATCAGTTAAAGGAGCAACTTTCAAAATTGTTTCTTATTTTACACAAAGAGAAGAAAGAAACTACAGAAGCACCTGTTGTATGTCCAAAATGTCAAGGAAGTAAAATAATTATTTCAACGGATACAGAAAATAATATGCATGTGTCAAATGTTAACAAATACTTCCACAGAAATTTTTAATAAACTTTCAATAAGAGTAGCTAATAAAGTATAATTTTCTTCGTCCACATCACCCCTTAAGAATGAGACAACGATAAAATTTTTGACCAAAAATTGGATAAAAAAGTAATATGCAGATAACTAATCTGTACATTGACTTGACAAATCAATGGTTAAATTATAAATTAGTAGTTGATAAAATTGATGTTATTTTTAAAATGCTTTATAGAAAAAAATAACTGGAAAGGGAGGTATTTAAATATTTTTGTTTAATTAGTATAAGATGAAGAAGACATTAGAGGTTTTAAACGAATTAAAAGAAAAGGGATTGATAAAAGATTATGCTATTGGTGGAGCAATAGCAGCTTTAAGATGGACTGAACCATTTTTCACTCGTGATTTAGATGTTTTTGTCATTCCTATAAAAGAATATTCGGAAAAAGAAGTTATTGAATTCAAAAAGATTTATGATTTTCTTCAAGAAAAAGGATACAACGAATGGATAGAACAATGGCTTATTATTGAAGGCATACCTGTTGAATTTATACCAGCAGAAGGGATATCAAAGGAAGCAGTAGAAAATGCTGTTGAAATAGAGTTTGAAGGGATAAAAACAAAAGTTATAACACCTGAATATTTGATTATAATGTTTTTAAAAGCATTTAGAGAAAAAGATAAATTGAAGATAAATTTATTGCTTCAACAATCAGAAATAGACATGAATAAATTAAAAGAGTTGTTAAAGAAATATAATTTGACTGACAAATTTAATTCAATAAAATGAACCAACAAGATATAAAAATCCTTATAAAGGAGAATAAAGTCATTACTTTAAAAGAGTTATATAAAGAATATGAGAAAACCCATGCACAACAGGCTAAACTTCCATTTGAGGAGAAAATAAAGATTCTTGTTGATTTGCAGAAAATTGCTAATAGTTGGGGTAAAAAAGACATAATTATTTGGAAGATATCTTAGTAAAATTATGATTTCAAAAAATTGAAGGAAAGAGGCATTGCAATTTTATCTGCTGGATTTAAACTCTTAATATATCTCTTATTACTCTACTTATTTCCCTTCTCTATAGCATACTCAATTCATCGCATTGGTAAGATTTTTTCGTATTTTCATCTCAAAACAATAACTATCTCACTTCAAGTCCTGGTTAGAATTTGTATACTATGTTGTTCTGGTTTCCTGCCATGGTCTATTAAAGAAAGCCTATGTGGGCGGTACAGGACTTGGCGCCTTCGCCTGCAATTAGTTATTTCACTT
>JAMWCJ010000028.1:5315-21528 GCA_023818645.1 Candidatus Omnitrophota bacterium
CGCTCCTTTTCGTCGCAATTCCAAAACATGCCTCACTTCAAGTCCTGGTTAGAATTTGTATACTATGTTGTTCTGGTTTCCTGCCATGGTCTATTAAAGAAAGCCTATGTGGGCGGTACAGGACTTGGCGCCTTCGCCTGCAATTAGTTATTTCACTTCGTGAAATGCAGGCTACGGTCGCCACTCGGCATTGGAATCGCTCCTTTTCGTCGCAATTCCAAAACATGCCTCACTTCAAGTCCTGGTTAGAATTTGTATACTATGTTGTTCTGGTTTCCTGCCATGGTCTATTAAAGAAAGCCTATGTGGGCGGTACAGGACTTGAACCTGTGACCTCTTCCTTGTGAAGGAAGCGCTCTAACCACTGAGCTAACCGCCCAAGTTTTTTATCTCATTATGTTTTAAAATCCCTTTTTCAGTTATAAATCCAGTTATTAAGTAATTTGGTGTAACATCAAATGCAGGATTAAAAACGCGAGCATCTTTAGGACATATATATTCTCCATTTATTTTTTTTATTTCATCTTCATTCCTTTCTTCAATCGGTATTTCTGCTCCATTCTCAATATTAAAATCAAAAGTTGAAATAGGGGCTGCAACATAAAAAGGGATTTTATGAAAACTTGCTAAAACTGCAAGAGAATAAGTTCCAATTTTATTTGCTGTATCTCCATTTTTTGCAATTCTATCTGCTCCAACAATTACAATATCTATCTTTTTTTTACTCATTAAATATCCAGCCATATTATCACTTATAATCGTGTAAGGAATCCTATTTTTTTCAAGTTCCCATGCAGTTAATCTTGCTCCCTGCAAAACAGGTCTTGTTTCATCAACATAAACATGGATATTTTTACCCTTTTGTTTTGCTATATAAATTGGTGCAAGTGCTGTTCCAAATCCTGTTGTAGCAAGTCCTCCTGCATTACAATGAGTTAAAATACTCATATTGTTTTTTATTAGTTTGTTTCCATAAATACCTATTTTATAACAGGCACTTAAATCTTCTTTATAAATACTTTCTGCCTCTTTCAACAATTTTTTAAATAATTTTTCTTTATTTTTTTTATCCCAGTCAGAAACTATTTTCTCCATCCTTTTTAATGCATAAAAAAGGTTATAAGCAGTTGGTCTTGAAGTTCTCAAAAAGTTGATATCCTGATTAATTTTATCTTTTAATCTTTCATTTGAAAATTTTTTGTTCTCAAGGAATGAAACAACAACTCCATAGGCAGCAATACATCCAATTAAAGGGGCTCCTCTTATTTTCATTTCTTTTATTGCATTATAAACATCTTTTGCACTTTCAAGTTTTAAAATAACTTCTTTTTTAGGTAATAATCTCTGGTCAATTATGTAAATTTTATTTCTCCACCAAAAAGGTTTTACAGGTATTTTTTTCATTTTTAAATAGATGGATGTATACAATCTTCTCCAATAACCTTTTTTAACTCTTCAAGAAATTCCTCATTTAAATTTATTCCAAAATTTTTCGGTTTAATTTTAATCTTTTTATTACCATCAAATACTATATTTATAAAAAACGGGTCTTCTCCTTTAAATCTCAAAAATAAATTTTTTATTTTTTCAAATCTATCTTTTTCAATCGGAATTTTTATGTCAATTTCAATTTTCTTCAAAAATTTCTCCTTTACATTATTTATATTTGCAACATCATCAACTATAATTTTAATTTCATCAGTCTCTTTTTTTAACTTTCCTTTTACGAAAATAAGATTATTTGCTCTAATGATTGTTGAAAATTCTGCAAATACATTTGGATAAAAGAGGGCTTTGATTTTTCCTTCTATATTTTCTATTTCTCCTATCGCCATTTTCTCTGCTTTCTTCCTTGTTGTTGTTCTTTTAATATCAGTAAGGACGCCTCCCCAGATAATAATTTCTCCATCCTTAATCTTTTCAATTTGTGACATAGGCATTGAATAAAGTTTAATTAAAGGAATATACTTTTCTATCGGATGACCTGTAAGATACACACCAAGCATTTCCTTTTCATAAGATAGAAGTTTTGTCTGTGGCCATTCAGGTAAAGATGTAATTGCTTCTTTATTTAAAGCAGGCATTAACTTCTTTGTTTCCTTTGATGTAAAAATTTCAATATGGTTTTCTTCTTTAAGTTTTTGCATTTTATTCCCATGTTCAATTGCATCATCTATCATAGCAAAAAGTTGTGAACGATAAATCCCAAGATAATCAAAAGCACCTGCCTTAATTAAACTCTCAATTACCTTTTTATTTACACTTCTTAAATTAACTCTTTCACAGAAATCATAAAGAGAAACAAAATCTCCTTGTTTTCTACTTTCAATAATTGATTTTATAGCAGCAGAACCTACATTTTTAATTGCGGCAAGACCAAAAATTATATCATTTCCAAAAATTTTGAAATTTTCGTCGCTTTCACAAAGGCAAGGAGGTAAAACCCATATATTCATTCTTTCACATTCCTCAATATATTCTGCTATTTTATCCTGATCTCCAATTTCACTATTCAAAAGCGCTGCCATAAATTCAAGAGGGTAGTTTGCTTTTAGATATGCAGTCTGATATGAAAGCAAAGCATAACCAGCACTATGTGATTTATTAAATCCGTAACCTGCAAAATTTGATATGTCCTCAAAGATTTTTTCAGCAACTTCTTTTTTAATACCATTTGATGTCGCACCTTTTACAAATTTTTCTCTCATCTTTTCCATTTCAGAAGGAATCTTCTTACCCATAGCACGTCTCAAAACATCTGCTTCTCCCATAGTAAAATTTGCAAGTTTATTTGCTATTTGCATTACCTGCTCTTGATATAGTATTACACCATAAGTTGGCTCAAGAATTTTTTTAAGGCTTTCAACCTCATACTTAATTTTTGATGGGTCTTTTTTTCTTTCTATATATTCCCTAACCATTCCGCTTTTCATAGGTCCTGGTCTATATAAAGCCAAAACTGCTATAATATCTTCAAATTTTTGTGGTTGTATTTCTTTTAATAAACTCCTCATTCCCTCACTTTCAAGTTGAAAGATCCCTATTGTTTCTCCTTTTGATAATAACTGATATGTTTTTTCGTCATCTAAAGGGAACTCCTTAATTTCAATCCCTTTTCTTTCTTTTATAAAGTTTATAGTATCCTCTATAACTGAAAGGGTCTTAAGTCCAAGTATGTCTATTTTCAAAAGTCCAATTTTCTCTATACATTCAAATTCGTATTGAGTTGCAATTTCACCATTAGGACCTTTAAAAAGAGGGACATATTCACTCACATCACTTTCTGTTATTACAATACCAGCAGGATGAATTGAAGAATGTCTTGCAAGTCCTTCAAGTTTTATTGAAATTTCAAATAACTGCTTTATTCTCTCATCATTTTCTTTTAAAATTTTTAACTCTGGATTTGCTTCAATTTCTTCTTTTAATGTCGGATGTTCATATGAAATCAATTTTGAAATCCTATCTGCTTCAGTAAATGTAAAATTAAGGACTCTACCAACATCTTTAACAACTGCTCTTGCTTGCATCGTCCCATATGTTCCTATCTGACACACATTATTCTCTCCATATTTTCTCTTAATATATTCAATCACTTCTCCTCTTCTTCTATCGCAGAAATCAATATCTATATCTGGTAAACTTATCCTTTCAGGATTTAAAAATCTCTCAAAAATAAGGTTATAAGAAACTGGATTTATCTGGGTAATATCCAGTAAATAAGCAATTAAACTACCAGCAGCAGAACCCCTTCCAGGACCAACTCTTATGCCTTTATTTTTTGCATAACTTACAAGGTCATTTATTATCAAAAAGTAACTAGAAAACCCCATTTGTTTTATAATTTTAAACTCATAGGATACTCTTTTTATAATATCATTATCATTTTTTTCATCTAAATTATCTACTTCAATTCCAAATTTTTCTTTTAACCCTCTTTTAATCAACTCTTCAAGATATTCTTCAACTGTCTTATTGGTGGGTGGTTCAAACTTTGGAAGAAAATACTGATTAAAATTAAAGACCAAATTGCATTTCTCACTTATTTCTACTGTTGTATCAATTGCTTCTGGTATATCTTTAAATGTTTCAATCATTTCTTCTGGTTTTTTGAAATAAATCTGGTCTGTTTGAAATTTAAATCTATTAGGGTCATCAAGTTTTGAACGAGTTTGAATACATAATAAAACTTCATGTGCAAGTTTATCACTTTTATGAATATAATGACAATCATTTGTAGCAACAAGTTTTACTCCTGTTTTTTTGCTCAATTCAATTAAAAGTGGTATAATTTTTTTTTCTTCCTGTAAATTTAAAAGCATAATTTCAAGATAAAAATTGTCTTTCCCTAAAATTTCAGAATAAATCCCTGTAGTTTCAATCGCTTTTTGAAAATCGTCATTTTTAAGATACCATGCTATCTCTCCCTGAAGACATCCTGAAAGTCCAATAATCCCTTTAGAATATTTTGAAAGAACTTCCTTATCTATCCTTGGTCTATAATAAATCCCTTCAAGATATGAAATAGTAGAAAGTTTCATTAAGTTTTTATATCCATCATAATTTTTTGCAAGAAGAGTTAGATGAAAAGAAGATTTTTGTTCATCTGTTTTCCTCTCAATGCGTGATTTTGGAGCTATATACATTTCAATCCCAATGATAGGTTTAATTCCATTTTCAATAGATTTTGTGTAAAACTTTATAACACCTGCCATTGTTCCATGGTCTGTAATGGCAAGTGAATTCATTCCAAATTTATGGGCAAGAGGAATAACTTCTTCAATCCTGCACATTCCGTCAAGTAAACTATATTCAGTATGTAAATGAAGATGGATAAATTTTTTCATTTTTCTTTTTGAAGTTTTTTAACCGATTGATATATTTTGCCTTCAGTTTTAACACTTGGAGCAATAGCAACTTCAACAAGTTGCATTTCTTTTATATTTTTTGCTCCAAGAGATGCCATTGATAATTTGAGAGCCCCAATCAAATTTTGACTTCCATCATCAACCTTTGCAGGTCCAAATAAAATTTCTTTTAAAGTTCCAGTGGTTCCTACTTTTATTCTTGTTCCTCTTGGTAAATTCTCATCACTTGTTGCCATTCCCCAATGATAACCTTTTCCGGGAGATTCTATTGCTTTAACAAGACCTGAACCAATCATAACAGCATCAGCACCACATGCAAATGCTTTACAAACATCGCCACTTGTAACCATCCCTCCATCTGTTATTATTGGAATATATCTTCCTGTCTTTTTAAAGTAAAAATCCCTTGCAGCAGCGCAATCAGCTGTTGCAGTGACCTGAGGAACTCCTATTCCAAGGACTTCTCTTGTAGTGCAGGCAGCACCAGGACCAATTCCAACAAGCAATCCAGAAATCCCTGTCTGCATAAGTTCATATGCAACATCAAAAGTAACACAATTTCCCACTAAGATAGGAACTCGTGCTTTTTTACAAAAAGAATTTAAATCAAGTGGTTTATATTTTGTTGAAATATGTTTTGCTGTAATAACAGTTGCCTGAACAACAAAAATATCAACACCACTACTTTGAGAAATTTCAAGATATCTCTCTGCATATTGAGGAATACAACTTACTGCACAAATAACTTTCCCTTTTTTTATCTCTGCTATCCTCTGTTCTATTAAACTTTCTTTAACTGGTTCTTTGTAAACATTCTGAATAATCTGGGTGGCCTCTTCAGGAGAAGATGAAATTATTTTTTCAATCACTGAATAAGGGTCTTTATATCTTGTATAAATTCCCATAAGATTCAAGACCGCAATACCTCCCATTTTCCCAAAAAGGAGTGCAAATTTAGGGTCAACCACTCCATCCATTGCAGCAGCAAAGACGGGAATATCAAGTTTAAAAGGACCTATTTGTGTACTTATATCAACTTCTTCTGGATTTATAGTTAATGGACCCGGCACAAGAGAAATATCATCAAAACCATAACAAACACGTGCTTTTCTATTTATTCCTATCCACATAGCCATTTTTTTTCTCCTTTTTGAAAATAAAATCTTTTTTCTGAAATGTTTTTATTTGATTATTTTTATTATATTATTTTTTAATTTTTTCACCAAATTTACTTACTTTAAATCTTTCAAATATTTTATAATTTTAAAAAGTTCGTATATCTGTTCAGGTGTAAGTTGCTCAACACGCTTTTGAGGTGAAATATCAATAATTTTCAATTTTTCCTCAATAATCTCCTTATCAATATTAAAAACCTTTTTAACAACATTAGTCAAGATTTTTCTTCTATGACTGAAAATTATTGGAAGGAAGTCATAAAATCTTTTTTCATCATCCAGTTTTATTCTCGGTTTTTTCAATGGAACAATTTTAACAACGAGTGATTCAACTTTTGGTCTTGGATAAAATACATTTTTTCTTAGGTTATAACATATTTTTGTATCTGTATAAATATAAAGCAAAACAGAAATAGGACCATATGTTTTACTATTTGGTTTACCTACAAATTTCTCGCCAACTTCTTTTTGTACGGTTAAAAGAGCAAGTTTTATTTTTTTATGAAATTTCAGTATATGAAAAACTATTGGAGAACTTAAATAATAAGGAGTATTTCCAATAACTTTAACCTTACCTTTAAATGAGTTCCAGAAATTTCTATCTGACTGCAAAAAATCTTTTTTAATCAAATGAAAATTCTTATAATCTGAAAAATTCGTTTCTAAAATTCTACAAAAATTTTCATCTATTTCAAATCCGTAATATTCTCTAACATTATCAACAATTATCTCTGTCAAAGAACCAAGTCCAGGGCCAATTTCAATAACTATGTCTTTTTTACTTAATTCTGCAAAAGAGAGCAATTTATCCCTTGAATTTTTATCAATTAAAAAATGTTGCCCCAAACTTTTTTTTATATTAATCTGTCCTGTTTCAATTAATTTTTTTATCTCTTTTAAAGTTAAAAATTTCATTTGAGAATTTTTAAAATAAACTCATATGCACAAATAAAACTTTCTGGATTACCTTTATTTTTATAAGCGATATCAAAAGCAGTTCCATGCCCTGGACTTACTCTCGGTAATTTTATCCCTGCTGTAAAATTTACAAGTTTTTCAAAATAAAATGTTTTTAAAGGAATAAGTGCCTGGTCATGGTATATACAAATTATCAAATCAAAATTTTTTCTGAAAATCGTATCTGCTGGAAAAGGCCCTTCAACCTTTATCCCCTTTCTCTTTATTTTTTCTAATGCTGGTTTTATAATTTTAATTTCTTCATCTCCAATAACTCCATCTTCTCCTGAATGGGGATTTATCCCACATATTCCAATTTTAGGATTTTTAACCTTTATCTTTTTCAAAAATTTATAAGCAATTTTCACTTTTTCAATGATAAGTTTTTCATTCAAATATTTAAAAACATCTTTTAATGGGATATGAGTTGTTAAAAGTAAAACTTTATAATTTTCTGCAATCATTACCATAGCATATTTTTTTTCTTTCAATCTTTCAGCAATTAATTCTGTATGACCTGAATAATTATATCCAGCAAGATTCCATGCTTTTTTAGATACTGGAAGTGTTACAAGTCCATCAATAATCTTTCTTCTCCAGAGTTCTATCCCTTCAATAACATATTTAAAAGATGCTTGTCCACATATTTCATTATCAATTCCAACTGGAAAATTTTTATCTTTTATAAAATCAACATTGTAAACATTCAAAAAATCTTCATCAATTTCTTCTTTTTCTCTTATTTCTTTTATATTTAAATTCAAATCTAAAACTTCAATATTCTTTTCAATAACTGAAATATCTCCTATTATAAGTGGAACGAAATCTTTAAATTTTATTATTTTTTTATATCCTTTTAACAATATTTCAGGACCTATACCTGCTGGGTCTCCTGTTGTTATACCAATAATCTTTTTCATCAAATGAATTTTATGGGTATCTGTTTTTTCAATTTTTCAATATATTCTTTATATAAATTTGAATACTTTATTTTAAAAATCCTGTCTTTTGCTTGTCTGTATTTTTCTATTTTATCTGGATTTAATTCTTTTTTATCCTGAAGATATATAACAATCCACTTCTCTCCAACTTTAATAGGAGAAGTTAATTTCCCTTTTTCTAATTTTGAAATCTCTTCTATAATTTCATCTAAAATTTCTGAACTTTTAAGTTTTGCAAAATCCATCTCTTTTAAACTATCCAAATTAAATTTTTCAACAAATCTTTCACTTTCCTTTTCGCTATCAAACCATTTGAAAAAAAATTCATATTCATTATATTCTTGTTCAATTTTTTTAACTTCATTCGCAATTTCAAAAGGAGTTATTTCTATCTTTGAAATAATTTCATTTCTTATAAGTTTCCTTATTTTTAAATTGTTTTCTATTTCCTGTTCAAGTTGTTGAATTTTTATCTGTCTTTGTTTAAGATACTCATAGAATTCTTCTAACGAAGGGAAACTCTTTTTAATCATATTCAATTCGTCTTTTATCTCCTTTTTACTCACTTCTATTTTATTTTTTTCCGCCTGATAAAGAAGCAATTTTTCCTCAATTAATATCTGTAATGCCAAAGAAGGATCAATCTTATCTCTTTTGCTTCTATAAATTATTTCACTTTCAAAAACTGGTTTATTACCAACAACAACTATAACCTTATCCTGTCCAAAAATAACAAAAACAAATATAAGAAATAATATAAAAAATTTTTTCATTTTAGTTTCCCTTTTAAAATTTCTATTTTGTTCGGATAAATCTCAACCTTACATTTTTCTTTAAGTTTTTTCAAAAGATTTTCAACCTCTACTTTCTTTTTCTGAGATAAAAGTAAATTTTTTATCATAGGAGTTGCTTCAGAAAGTGAAAGAATCCTTTTTTCTGTTCTTCCAGTT
The DNA here is from genome assembly GCA_023818645.1 of Candidatus Omnitrophota bacterium. GTDB lineage: Bacteria > Ratteibacteria > UBA8468 > B48-G9 > JAFGKM01 > JAMWDI01. The sequence continues at coordinate 14,207 of JAMWCJ010000028.1, forward strand.
AATTTTATTATGTGATATCCAATTTCTGTCTTTATAATATTTGCAAGAATTTCCCCTGGTTTCATCTGTTCAATTAAAGAAGCAACATCTGGATTTAATTTATCAACTTCAATCCATCCAATCTCCCCTCTTTTTTCTCTTGTCAAGGCTATAGATTCTGTCTCTGCAATCTTTTCAAATGATTCTCCAATTCTTAATCTATTGAGTATTTCATCTGCTTTTTCCTTTGTATCTACAACAATTTCTGAAATTTGAACTTTTTCTGGAATTACAAATTCCTGTAAATGAGTATTATAATAGTGAGAAATTTCCTGATCAGAAATTTTAATCTTATCTGATAAAATATCTTCAACAAATTGTTGCGTTAAAATTTCTATATAATAATTTTTTAACTTGCCTTCAATTTTTTTCCTCAATTTTCTTTCATATTTTTTAGCATACTGAAAAAGCAAAATCTGGTTAACATAATCGTCAATAACACTTTTAGGGTCAATTAAGAAATACTCTTTATAAATTTCAGGAGATAATTGAATTTTGGTAATTATATCATCAAATTTAATTTTATATCCATTAACAACCGCTATTGTATTCCTTTGTTCTTCTATAATCAAAAAAATAACTACTCCAATAATAATAAAAGATAGAATAAAAAGTCCAATAATACCCTTCCATTTTCTATAAAACAATCTTATTTTCATAAATCCCTCTTATATATTATCTTTTTTTTGTATCTATCATACCACACAATAATCCTTTTCTCACCAATTACTTCATTATCTTCTATTTTACCATTATTATTTTTATCTTGCACTTTTTGTCCAAGTGATATTATTTTGAAAACATTACTTCTTACTGTGATAAGGTTTACTATTTTTGAAAATATCATCTCCTTTTCTTTTTTAATGTCTATATAAAGGTCTAAATCATTATCTTTCAAATCAAATCCATATTTTATAATTTCTTCATTAAGTTGCCCTTTTTCGTTTTTATCACCAAAAATACCTAATACTTCAGAAATATCCTCAAATGGTCTTGCAGAAATTATTTTTTCTGCAAGGGACTCATCAACAAGTGGTAAAGATTCAAGAACTTCTTTAAAAGCAGTATTTATATTTATTCTACCATATACATTTTCATCAACCTTTTTATAACAGGTAAGATAATCAATAATATGACTATCTTCTCTTTTCCAGAAATTCAAAGTTTTCCAGTGTTCCATTTTGTGAATAAAAGAAAGTTCTCCAAGAGTTGAAAATTTGTTATTCTTAACATAAAAACTGCTTGGCCATGCAAATATCCAATTGGTTACACCAAATTCTCCACCAATCCATGGCTGAAAATAAAAATTTAATTTATTTGGACTTGGAGGTCCTAAAAACCAGTCGGTTATACTTCTCATTCTTGGGTCATTTTTTTGGACTGTCATTTCTGGACCATCAACAAAATATTCACAGTATTCAATCAAATTACCATTTTTATCATAAAATTTAAGAGTAAAATCAAGACCATGCTCACCAAAAAACGGGATTTTCCCTAAAATCTCTGCAAGAATACCAAAAGAACCAGGATTTAAAGCAACTATTCTTTCATACTGCTGACAATTATCTGGATCTCCATCCATTGGAAAAAATAAAAGGCAAGGTGGTGATTCATTTGGCACTATAATTACTATTCTTATATTATCACCAATTGTATAAAATGAGTAAGGAGGTATTTTTTTACCATGAGGGATTGTAATAGAAGTTAATCTATCAATAAGTTTTGTAATTTTTCCTGCTTTATCCTGATTTATTTCTGTTTCCTTATTTACAAAATCGTCATAAACTTCTTGAGATGTATTAAAAACTTCATTCCAGTTATTTGAAAATAAGACAAAAACACCTTCAATTCTCCATCCGCCTATATCCAATTCTTCAGGATAAGGATTAAATATTTCTATAAACTGTCCCCCTTCTTCCTCAAACACCCTTCCTATTGCAAGTTCTCTGTATTTCCAGTTTTTGACAGCATCTATCTCATTTAAGTAAGGAACCTTTTCTATCCCTATGATATATTTATTATCAAATTTATAAACAGTAGGTATAAAATCCTTATCCCTAAAATCAATTACATTTAATGCAATCTGAATTGCCTGTTTTTCATAATATCCCATCTTTTTAAAAAAATTAACTAATTCGTAAAAATCCGCATTATTTATATCAATCCTTTTTTCTCCTTTTCTATTTAAATCTCTATCATATGAAAATGTCGTTATGTAGTTTTTAATCTTTTCATAATTTTCCTTACCAAATCCAGGAACAAGTTTAATTTCGGAAGGCGAAAAATAAGGCCTATCATCTCCATAAGGTTTTATATAATAAAATTCACCATCTTCATCTATCCCTTCATCTGGTTCATCAATAAATTTATTACTATTGTTGTCTATCCCATCTTCTAAAAATACCAAACTATTTTTATTGTCATCAATTCCTGATTTTCCAGGATTTGCATCTTCTCCGTATCTGAAATTTACAATATTGAAATAAAGTGTCTTACCTAAAATTTTTTCAAGTATATCTATTTCAAAACAACTGTGTCCTTCATTAAAAGAAAGATTTAAATTACCATTTGCATTTATATTTATCTTCCCACTTTCATCCTCAACTAAAACAGCATATCTTCCAATAATATTTCCTTTTCTGTCTTTAACATAGAACCATTTTGAATCTTTTTTGCCATCATCATTTAAATCTACCTCATCGCCTTGAAAATTTTCCCTCCAAGAGTCAAAGAAACAATCATATTCTCTATCATCTTTATCTATCTCCCATATAGCATTTTCAATTCCTATTTTTGAAAAATTTTTTGCTTCTCTACCAAAAATTATTTTGCCAGTTGTTTTGGTCCAGAAATTGAAAAGTATAAGCAGAGTTGAGGTAAAAAGAAATATAAGGAGTAAAACAAGGATAACAAGAATTATAATATCTCCTTTTTTAAAATCCAATTTTAATTGTTTTTTTAATTTCCTTTTCAATTTCTTTGCCCTCTATTTTCCCTTTTGATACAACTATTTTTATCTCAATAAGTTCAGGTAGTTTTGGCTCTTCCATCGTCTCTGTATCCCAACTTTCACACCATCTTTCTCCATCAAAATATTTTATAGAAAAATCTTTAATATCAATTCCAAGGGTCTGCGCTCCTGGGAAACCATCAAAAAAAGTAAAGTCAGGATTTTCTCTATCCACTCTTACCATATTAACCATTATTTTATTATCTTTCCAATAAATCCCAAATTTTGCAATATCACCTTCTTTATCTTCTGAAAAAGAAGAAACACATTTTAATGATTTATCCCCTCCTTTAAAATTCATTCTATATTTTCCTGAAAGGTTATTTATCATTGCATTTGAGATTCTCTTTTCTATAAAATCATAAATAAAAACAATCTCCTTCATAATCTCTTTTTCAACTTGTTTTTTTCTTGAAGATAAAAGTGAGTTCTTTAAAATAAAGATACTTGTAAAACAGACAAATGTAAAAACAAAAACACTGATTAAAATCTCAATAAGTGTAAAACCATTATCTTCTTCTAAGTGATGAGACAAAATATTTTCTTTCATCCTTCCCTTCTTTTTTCCAATAAATTTCAAGTTCAACTTTATAAAGGTCTTGTCTCTCTTCAATAAAATTTACTTTATACCTATAATCAGGGTAATCATTTAAAACTCCTTCAATATATTCCGGTAATTCATTATCTTTATTCCCGTAGATCTGTTCAACCATTGTAAAAATTTTATCTGCAATAAAAGAAACATTAACAAAATTTTTACTTCTTTCACTTAAATTCATAATCACAGGATAAATTTTTATCAAAGTAATAATTCCACTTGCAAGAATAAAAAGTCCAATTAAAACAGTAATTAATGTAAATCCTAATTTTACTTTTCTATTAAACATTTCCCTGTTATATTATGTATCTTAATCTTTTTCTCTTTTTTTGTAATTTCATCAATCAAGATTATATATCCTGCTTGTCTTGATGTCCCATCTGGTAAAAAAATTAAAGGGTCCATTCCTTCTGTCTTTTCCTTTACCCTAATATTTTCTGAAAATTTTATCTCTTTCCATACAGGAATTTTTTCATCTTTTAAAATTTTAAAACTCCTTTCATTAAAAACTACAGAAAAATTACACCTTTCATTTATTGCAGATTCCCTTGCAAAATTTAATCCTTCCATTATCTTTTCACAGGTTGAATTTAAAAGATATTGCTGATGATATTTTTGTATAAAGATAGTTATTGGAATTAAAAGAAGAAGAAAAATAAAAACAACAATCAAAATTTCAATAAATGTAATCCCTTTCTTTGTCATTAAATTCACTTATTTTCAATAAATTCCTTATGAAGTTCAATCAGTGCTTTCTCTCCATCTTTTTTTCTTACCACACAAGATATTTTTATTTCAGATGTGCTTATCATTTCAATATTTATACCATTTTTACCAAGACAACTAAACATTCTTCCTGCAACACCTGGTTGGTTCATCATACCTATTCCAATAATTGAAATTTTACATATATCAGGGTCTGTAATAATCTTTTCTGCTTCAATCTCTTTTGCAATCTTTTCAACAATATTTTTTGTTTTTTCAATTTCATTAATATTAACTGTAAATGATAAGTCAGCAAAACCATCTCTACCAACATTCTGAACTATCATATCTACATTTATACCTGCTTGCCCAAGTGCTGAAAATATTTTCCCGGCAATACCAGGTCTATCAGGAACTCTAAATATTGAAATTTTTGCCTGGTTTTCATCTATTGCAACAGATGAAACAACTGCTCCTTCTTTTAACTCAATTTCTTTCACCATTGTTCCCTCCCCATCTTTAAATGTGGATTTTACTATAAAAGGAATTTTATATTTTTTAGCAAATTCAACAGCCCTTGATTGCATAACTTTTGCACCACTACTTGCCATTTCAAGTAATTCTTCATATGAAATAAAAGGAATCAATTTTGCTTTTTTTATTCTATTTGGGTCTGAAGTAAATATACCCTCAACATCAGTATAAATTTCACATATATCTGCTTTTATAGCACCTGCTATTGCTATTGCAGTTAAATCTGAACCCCCTCTTCCAAGAGTTGTTATTGCATTTTCACTACTAATCCCTTGAAAACCTGCCACAACAACTATTTTATCCTTTTCAATCTCTTCAATAATTTTTGATGGTTCTATTTTCTGAATCCTTGCTTTTGTGTGAAGTGCATCTGTTTTTATCCCTGCAAAATATCCAGGAAAACCTTCTGCTTGTTCTCCATAATTTTCTATAGCCATACATAAAAGAGCGACAGAAACAATTTCACCGGTTGAGAGCAATAAATCAAGTTCTCTTTCCGGAGGAAAACTTGAAATCTGTTTTGCAAGCGAAATTAAATTATCAGTTGTCTTACCCATTGCTGAAACAACTACAACAATTTTATTCCCTTGTCTTTTTCTTTCCACTACTTTTTTTGCTACAAATTTAATTTTTTCAATATCACTGATTGAACTCCCACCATATTTTTGAACAATTATAGCCATTTTTTATCCTTTTAAAATTAAATTATAACATATATTAAAAAAAATAAGTAAGTATTTGGCAAATGGTTATAAAAATAATTATCATCACTGCTTAACTAATTTTTAGAGCCCTTTTTGTAAAGCAAAAGATTGGTTTTTATAATTGTTCATTTATAAAATCTTCCAATAATAACGCACTAAAACAAAACTCATCGTCTTTGAGTTTTTCTAATGTTAATTTCATTTCTCCACCTAACCATACTACACCATCAATGACTGCAGCCTTTATTACATTTGGTGGGCATTGTGTTTCCCTTACCAATCTTATCGCTTCTTTGAATTGATTATCTTGCGAACCACCAAAATCTGTTATAAACTTAGCAGTTCCAATTATATGTTTATTACCAACCTTTGCAATAAAATCTACTCCTTTACTTAACTGGCTGAAGTGACATCGTAATTCTGTTTTTGCATATTCTTTTAAAAATTTATCTCCTCCTTTTAGAAAATATTCAAATTTTGTTTTTATAGAATTTTCAACTTTTTTTCGTAATCTATCCAAGATTTTTTACGAAGAAAAAGTTTTTTTATCTCATACGCAGAAATTATTTTTACTTTATTCTTAATTTCATGAAAAGTGCCGTTTAATAAAGTTTGTGCAGAGGATAAATCTTTATTTGAACTAATTATGAAAAAGATATTGCTATTCCATAAGTCATAAGCATGTTTTAATTTTGCTAAAGCACTGTAAATATTTCCGCCAACTTGAACCTCAAATACATAAGTTGGAGAACCTTTATCAATTCTTCTCCAGATAACATCAAATCTTATATTTTCAGCAATATATTCTTTTTCAGTTAAAAAATTATTCATACGGCCAATTTCTATTATTAATTCTATCAATTGACTATGTAGATCTTCTTCTGATAATGTAATTTCCTCTGTTTTTATAATAGGTATGGTCTTTTTAGAGGATACAATTTCATACTTTAATTTTTCTTTAAATTCATTATACAGAAAGTCAATAAATTCAACATTACGGATAAAATTAACGCCTCCTCTTAATAAATCCGCAAAAGCACCGTATCCTAAAGTATTCACTATAAAATAAGAAACATCTATTCCTTTTCTTCCCATTCCTCTTTTGGTAATAAATATTCAAGCGAAAATTCAAACCTTAAAGGATATTTGACGAGATTTTCTTTTATTTCGTCAGGCCATAACGGTTCTCTTTGAATAAATTTATTTCCTGCTTTTCCAACTCCAACAATCTTTTTAATACCCGAAACATAAAAAAAAGATAACATCTCCTTTTTCTAATGCTTTCCATTGTGGATACCATTTATCTTGAACACCCCAAATTTGTTTAAAACTAATAGACAGTTCAAAATTTTCCGTGTCCGCAGATAATATCCAATGTGGATTGTTATATATATCTATCATTTTATTTCTCCATTTCTCCATTTATTAAAACATTTATTACAAAAATGTAAATTTTCTTCTCCTTGAGCGCTTTCCATATCATATAATAACTCATGTTTTTTAGAATATTCTCCTGTTGTAGGATTATATCGCCACTTAATCCAAACTTTTTGAACATTAATATTAGCTATTCTTTTACAACTATCACATTTCATTTGATATTTTAATTTTCCCATGTAAGAACCTCAAAAATCTTTCTTTCAAAAATAATTGCTTTTTTGATATTATAAAAAGGGAAAAAATCTCGTCTAATTTTATTAGATACAGAAAAGCCAAATAAAAAATTAGTGGG
>JAMWCJ010000029.1 GCA_023818645.1 Candidatus Omnitrophota bacterium
TTGGAAATTTTCCATTTGCTCTTCTAATTCTCAACAAAAAGGGATATCCAGTAAATACAATTGTAGCAAGGTCTGTTAATATTTACACTGAAAGAGATTTACAAAAATTAAGGGAAAAATATAAAGTTCCCTCAATTTCAAAAAAAGATTTGAAAAAGACAGTAGAGGAATCCCAAAAATGGTTAAAAAATGGAGGGATTTTATGTATATATTTAGACCAACATACTCCTAATGGTATTGAGTGTGAATTTTTTGGTAGAAAAGTTTTTGTTCCATCTGGTGCTGCTGTATTTGCGAGAAAATATAAGACAAATGTGATAGGATTATATACAGTTAGAACCGGACCAATGAGACATAAAATAATTATTGAAGGGCCCTATAAGATTAGAGAAACTAAGAATATTTCAGAGGATGTAAAGGTAAATACTGCTTTTTTTATTAAAAGAGTTCAGGAATGGGTTGAAAAATATCCTGAACAATGGTCTTCGTGGTTAAATCCTGGTCGATTCCCTGATTGAAAAAAAATCTTTTAAATTTTCAATAATTTCATTTCTTAAATCTTTTTTTTTCTGGTTAATAATGATTTTTTCTATTAACTCTAAATTTTTAAAAGTGTAATCTTCTCCAATTTTTATACACTGTTTTAATTTTGAAAAATTAAACCATTCTGTATAAGGTAATTCTATTTTTAAAAGAAAATCAGCCATTGAACCTTCAAAAATATTAGAATAATTGTTTTTTATTTTTTCTATTTGAAGAAAAACTTCAAAAGCATTAAATGGTTTCTCTTTCTCTAATGGAGAATTGTTTTCTATTCCAATTATTATTTCTCCACCAAGAATATGGTTTGCTATAACTGGTAAATTACTTGTTACTCCACCATCAACATAATATTTATCATTTATTTTTACAGGAGTTATAAGTCCAGGAATAGCACAGGAAGCAATCAATGAAGGGATGATTTTACCCTTATTAAATATCACAGTTTTACCTGAGAAATAGTCGGTTGCGATTATCCCAAGAATATTTTTTTGTTCTTCAAAATAGATTTCTTTTCCTATATACATATAAATTTTTTCTTTTATTATTTCAGAATCAAAGATTCCTGATTTGAAACTATCAAAGAGAAGAATGGAAAAGTCTTTTATACCATCTACAAATCTATTAAAATAATTTCTTTCCCTTTTTCTTGAAAAAAAATTTTCTATTTTTTTGAGTTCGCTTTTTGAAAATATTTTAAAAATAATGTCTTCAAGTTGTTCAGCGCTCTGTGTAAATGAATAAATAGTTCCGATTATAGCACCCATACTTGTTCCTGTAATAACATCAAAATGGATGCCTTCTTTTTCTAAAACTTTAAGAACCCCAATTTGGCAGAAACTCCTTGCTCCTCCTCCTGACAAAGCAATGCCCTTTTTCATTTTCATAATTTTTAGATAATGTTTTTTAATATATTCATAAAAAATGGTGTTATAAGTCCAACTGTTAAATTATCATCTATTTTCAAAGGTAATGTTTCAACGATTGAAGAAATTAAAATGCCAGAAAGTATAATGTAAAATGATAAATCTATAAATTTATAAATAAGAAATGAGATTATAAAATTAAAGAAGATTCCGCCAATAAAACCTTCAAGAGATTTTCCAGGGAAAATTTTTGTTTTTCCATATTTACTCCCAATAATTCCACTACCAGCATCTCCAAAAACTAAAAAAAATAAAGAAGGTATTGCAATTTCTTTTTCAAAAAAAAGCAATACGATGAAAGTTGCTAACATAAAATATGTATCTCCAGTTAATTTACCAGGCGGTGTTTTGAAAATTTTTCCATATTTTCTCAAAACATAATCCCAAACATTTGGATTTTTCCATCTCTCAAATTCAAGTGAAAGGAGTAGAGTTAAAAAAAAAGAGGATATAATAAGAGGGAAAAATATAGAATTTGTGAATAAATACAATAAAGGGACCATTGAACCCATCAAAATCCTATAAATCTTTCTTTTCCAAATTACCATTTTTCAATTCTTTTTTTTTAATTTCTTGAAATACATCTTTATTTACAATACATCCTATTAAAATTAGAATCAAAGTTGAAACTGAAAGTTGTATAAAGAATGGTTTATAAAGAAAAACGAGAAAAATAAAATATATTAAAATACAAGTAATTAAAATTTTTGGTGACCGGGGATTTATTTTTTGGGCAAAGAACCATAAGATTATCACAAGTGGGAAAAGTTTGGGCATCAAATATAAAATTATACCACCAGTTGTGGCAGCACCTTTCCCACCTTTAAATTTTAGAAAAATTGAATAACAATGTCCTAAAACAGCAGATGAACCAATCAATGTGAGAAGAATAAAGTTTGTGATTCCATAACTATGTGCAAGAGATATTGGAAAAACTCCTTTTATAGTATCCGCAATCCAAACGATAATTCCCCATTTTTTTCCTACACTTCTTGCAACATTTGCAGCCCCAGGATTTCCAGTTCCTATAGTTCTTATATCCTTTCCTGTAAGGAAATAAGTAAAAAGATATGCAAAAGATATACTTCCACAAATGTAACCGAAAATAATAAGAAATATTACTTTCATCATCTATATTTTAAAACATTTTAAAAAATTCGTCTATGAAAAAAAATATATCCTTTTTAAAAATGGAAATAGTGTAAATCAAAAATATAATGATTAGGAAAAAGTTATTCAATCATTGCGGCTCCATATGCACTTACAAACTGAGGTTCATGTAAGACAAAGAGTTCTTTTTCTATATTTTTTTCAAGATAGTATTTCAATGCAGGTATTTTTGCACCGCCACCACAGAATAATATCCTATCTATATTTTTAAACTGGCGAACCATTGTAGTAATCCTTAAAGCGATAGAATTAAAAAGACCGGCAGCTATGTCTTCCCTTGGTGTTAATGATGTAATGAGTGAGATTACTTCACTTTCAGCAAATACACTGCAAGTCGAGTTAATTTTTATTGGGTTTTTAGAAGACATTGCAAGAGATGAAAAGCCATTTATATCTGTTTCAAGAATATTGGACATAATCTCAATAAATCTACCTGTACCAGCAGCACATTTATCATTCATGAGAAAACCCGTTACCAGCCCTCTATCATTCACCTCAACCACCTTTGTATCTTGCCCACCAACATCTATTATTAAGCAACTTTTTTTGCCTCCAAAGATGTGTCCACCTTTTGCTACTGCTGAAATCTCCGTTATAAATCGGTTTGCTTTCTTACATTGTTTTCTTCCATAACCAGTAGAAACAAACTCTTTTATTTCTTCTTCTTTAATCCCGGCTTCTTCTATCGCTTTTTGAAGAACATTATCAATGGCTTTTTCTATATTAAGTGGGGTTTTCGTAATTGCCTTTCCAAAAATGACACCATCTTTTACTATTACACATTTGGTTGTTACTGAACCAATATCTATGCCTGCTTTTATCATTTTAACATCTCTATAAATGCTTCTAATCTTGTTTTCAACTGTCCTATATCTTCTCTACTGAAATCGGTTTTTAATACAAGAAGAGGAATTCCTTTGTTTTTCAAAATATCTTTCAATATAGGTATTTCTATCTCAAAGACATTACATAGCCGTAAGTTGTAATAAACGACACCATCCAGAGTATACTTATCCATATTTTCAAGTATGGCATTTAACAATTTATCAATCCCTAAAAAACATGGACATAAATTCGGTGCTATATATTTAAGTGTTAGTGCCCTTATGATACCTAACTCTGTTTCTTCGTCTATCTTAACAGGGTCAAAAAGATGCCCATATCCAGAACAGAGTATGTCAGAAGCGATATAACAATTGCTGTCCTCAATAATCTCAAGAATTTTAAAATTAGGAAAGATTATAGGAGAACCAGCAAGCAAAATGCGTTTTCTATAATTTTGTTTTACTACTTTGCCTAAAAGTTCTTTATATAAGATCTCTGCATGTTCACTCCAATCAGATGGTGAAAGGTAAAAAGACGCAGATGTAAGTATAAAATAGTCAAAAGAATTTATAATTCCTGTTTTTTCACCTCGCAATTGATAAATCTTTCTGAAAATTTCTGTCCTTTTATTTGTCATCTTACAGACACTAAGAAGTTCTTTTCTTGAGGGTTTCGCCTTAAACCTATTCTTCAAGTAATCGTAAAATTTAAGATAAGCAGATTCCCATAAATCAATATTTTCTATGTAGTCAGAGTTTCTTGGAATGTCAATAAAATATATTCTATCATTAAAAATAGGAGTAAGTATCTCTGCCAATTTTGTCTTTCCATCACAGGTTGCAGGAATTACAAGAAGATCTATTTTTATATCATTTTGAAGGTAACCACATATTGCTTTTATTACAGGACATATATCACCTGGTATAATTTCTTCACCTATTTCTGCACAATATATATCTTGATTACATAATCTTAAAGGAGTTGCTCCAACTGCAATAATAATTTCTTCAGGAATAGTTTTGCAGAAGTATCCAACAATTGGTTTGTCTATGTTTATCTTTTTTTTTGAAATTACTTCATAAAGGTAATTCATCGTTTTTAAATCAGATGCTTTTCTATATTTCTCTATTTCATTTTTATAGTCAAAAGAAATATTTTTTCTTTTATCAGTTAGGTATTTTAATATTTTTAGATACTGTTGTCCTATAAAGGTATTATATCTTTTCATATCTCCTTTATTTTATCTAAATTTTGATTCTGTTATCTTTTTCCCAAAGAAAGATACAGAAAGACATCCTTCTTTTGGACATATCTCAACACACCTTAAACACATAATGCAGCCATTTTGATTGTAGATACCATTGGTATCTTTCTCATACATATCTTTTAGTCCCATAGGACAAGCATCAGTACAGAGTCCACACTTATTACAACTTATTGCTCTTTTTTTCAGTTCAATTCCAGAGCCTTTATTGAAAAATGAATTTATAAGTCCTACAGGACAAAGATGACACCATATCCTTCTTCCAAAGTAAAAAGCAGCAAGAAATATTCCCATAACCAACCATCCAAGAATAGTGAACATAGATGTAATAACTGTTTCAAAGTCCTTCCATCCTGGTTTTATTAATCCAAAAATTGGGCATATAAGTCGTGCAGGACATATCTGACAATAAGGTAAGAACCAGTAACATTGAAATCTTTTAAAGTTTGGTATTCCTATTAGTATAGAAATAAAGAAACTTATTACCATTATTCCATAAGAAAAAAATCTTAAACTAGATTTAAAACTATCAGGAAATCGTTTAACAGGTATATTCATTTTTTTTCTTATAGAAGTAATAAAATCACCTAAACTTCCTATTGGACATACCCACCCACACCACATTCTACCAAAAAGAAAACATAAAAGAATAAAGAGTGTAAAATGTGGCAAAAGATACTTTATATGTGTTTGCCAGGTTAAATTTTCAGAGATAAAGTGAAATATACATGCTTTGAACAGTCCTCCTTTCGGAGCAAATCTGCATACAAGTGAAGGTGGATAATTTTCAAGCACAGGATTTGTTCCTGAAGGCCAGAGTATAGAACCTTCTTTGAATTTTGTTGTAGAGATATATCCTTCAGGAGCTTTAAGTTTAGGAAATAATTTTTCTCCTGTTTCTGTATATAGCCGCGTTTTGAATATATATCCGCCATATATAAGTAAAACAAAAGATACAATCTGAACAATCCGTCTAATAAAAGATATTTTATTTTTCATTTTTTAGTGTTTTTCTTGCCCTGTATAATGTTAAAAATATTAAAGCAAACATAGGAACAGTATACCAATAGTACCTTATATCAGGACTTTTATCTACTTTTACTAACAATTCTCCAACAGGCATATTAATAATTTCATTTGTTTGTGGTGTTTTCCCTATTGAAGCACTTATTATAGGAAGCACTGCTGTTTGTGTAAACTTTTTCTTTCTTTTTATGTCTTTACCGTAAGATATAATATATTTTCTTTGTTTTTCTGTATTTGCAAGGAACAATATTTCAACTTCAAGAATAGAACTGTCTGGCCACTTTTCTGTTATAGTGATTTTTGAAGGTATTTCTTCGTGTGTTTTACTATCATAAACAGAGATATTATTATCAGAGTATATACTTCCAGAAGGAAACGATATTTTCCCATTTACATAAAAATCGCCTTTTAAATCAGGATAGGAAAAATCTACACTTAGGTTTTCACTTCCTTTAACTATAATCTTTATAATGAAAAAGACAAAAAAAATTATTTTTTTCCACATTAATGCATAAAAAGAATTTTACCCATTCCTTTTTCTTGATGGTATCCAGTAGCATCCATCGCCCAAAAACTGATTTCTTTTGTGCCGGTTGTTTTTATTCTTGTTATCCTTATATCCCAAACATCATTCTCTTTTGGTTTTTTAATCAAGTTAAAAGGAAATATTGCCTCAAATGACCAATAGTTTTCTTTTTTCATACTTGCATACCTTATTTCTGATATATTCATATTTGTAACTTGTTTTTTTGCGTCATACTTTTTATATGTAAGAGTTCCTGCAGGTGAAAAGGAGATAATAAAGCAGGAACCATCATTTGGTGGAGATATGTTAATCTCTATAACATCTTCAGGAGAAAGTTTTTCAACAGAATCATCTTTACAAAACACTCCTATATATAAGTTATCTTTGTCAAATGTAATCATTGCCCAAGTTTTATAAAATGCTTCAGACCCTTTAAGAGAACAAAAATTGGATAGTATAGTAGAGTTTTTCCAACATTGATCACCAAAAGAGCCATCTATTATAGGAGGATTTGTTGTTGGTTTAATAACAGGGAGTTTACTTAAATCAAAATCATAAGTTGTCTCTTTTTTCTCTGTTAAACTTTCAAGTGTAAAAGATTTAAACTCTTTACCACCACCCACCAGACGAAATTTTAAAGGATAGGTACCAGTTCTTATTCCTTGTTTTGGAGTGATTGTTACTTCAAAAAAGACCTGTGCATTTTTAGGAATAGACATTTTTTTGGGAGTAACATTAAAGTCAAAAGCATAGCTTTCAGGTTCTAAACTTATTTCTGCAATTCCTCTATCCATATTATTTTGAATGAAAATTTTAAATGTTGCTTTATCTTTGACAACAATATTGTAAACCTCAGGTTTCACAATTAATTTATCTGCCTGTCTGAATACATTATCACAAAGATGTGCGTAAATAAATACACATAAAGACATAAAGAAAAAAACTAAATATTCTTTTTTCATTTTTTTTATACTACTATTTATTATTTTTTATGTCAACTTTTTCTGATATCTCATTAAAAAATCTATATGAAAATATCCATTTTTTTTAAGAGAAATTTTATAAGCCAAAGGTCTGGTAATTTTAGATATGAAAGTAGTAAAAAACCTGCTTCTTATTTAATAAATACATCTAATATTGATAAGTTATTGAGACAAAAGAAATGGTAAATAAAGAAAAAGAGTTACACAAAACCAAAAGTTTATTAGGGTTAAAGAACTTAAATTTTAGATCACTTTTATATCCCTTTAAAAATAAATTTATAGTTCAATTGGTCTGTTCTTTTCTATACTCTCATGGGCTTTAATAGTTATTTTGAATGTTTCAAGGGCATCTTTATAGGTAGATTTTATATACTTTGGATCGTTTTCTTTTATACTCTTTATAAATGAAAGGTCCTCTTCATACATCGGATCTATATTTGATAGATATTTTTCATTTCTGTCACCTCTATTTATTTCAATTGTAGTTCCTTTATAATAAAAAATAACATCTTTACCTACAATTTCAATATCACTTTCAAATCCTTTCCATAACCATGTACAAGTAAGATTTCCAATAATACCGTTTTTGAATTTTAAAATCATTGTTAAGCCATCTTCAACATCGTATTCTTTATAAATCTTGTTATTTATCCCCTCAAATTTATATGCAAAAATCTCTTTTACATCCCCTACTATATATCTCATTAAATCAACAGTATGAGTTGCTTGTTCAATTAACTGTCCTCCTGACATATTCTTTTTTATTAACCAAATTTTTTTTCCAGCACCAGGGACTTCTCCATAATATCTACCCCTTACAATTCCTATTTTTTCTTTTTCTAATATTTTTTTTAATTGTTCAATTATATCAAAGTATCTTAAAACATATCCAACAGAGGTTATTAAATTTTTCCTATCTATTTTTTCAGCAATTTCTTCTGCTTTTTCTAAATTTAAATGTATTGGCTTTTCAATAAAAAAAGGAATATTTCTTTCAATACACTCTTCTTCTTGGCCAATATGAGCAAATGGAGGAACACATATATAACAAGCATCTATTTTTTCATTTTCAAACATTTCTTTAAAGTCAGTGTAAACATTCCCTCCATAAATATTTGAACATTCTTTAGCAAGATCTTTGTTTATATCACACATCCCTACAAATTTAACTCCTTCAATCTTTACAAGTCGTATCATATGAGCACGAGCAATTCCACCACAACCAATAAAACCAATCTTTATTTCCATACCTTCCTCCTTTTTTAAATTTTTTTAGAAAATGTTATCATAAAATTAATGAACAGTGAAATATGTAAAATTTTAAAAAATAAAAATCTTTCAGATGATTTTTATTTGTTAAAAATTGAAAATAATTTTAAAGAGGTCTTTTTACCTGGTAATTTTATTCATATAAAAATTGAAGGTGTTTTTTTAAGAAGACCTTTTTCAGTGGCAATATACACAAAAAAATTTATAGGTATAATTTATAAAAAAATTGGGTTAGGAACTGAAATCTTAAGTAAGAAAAGAAAAGGAGAATCTTTAAATATTTTAGGTCCTTGTGGTAATTCATTCCCAATTTTTGAAAATAAAAAAGTAGCACTTATTAGTGGCGGAACAGGAATTGCTCCTTTAATTTTTCTATCCTCTGAATTGAAAAAAAGAAAAAATAAAATCTATTTTTTTTATGGCGCAAGAAATAAAAAATTGATTTTTTCTGAGATTTTACCATCTGGGATTGATTATATTTTTTCAACCGACGATGGTAGTTTTGGCCAAAAAGGTAATATTTTTGATATATTTAAAACATATAAAGATGATTATGAGATTATATATGCAGCAGGCCCTGAACAACTTCTAAAAAAGGTGTCACTTTATAGTTCAAAAAAACCAGTATATATATCTCTTGAAAATTATATGGCTTGTGGTATGGGTTTGTGTTATGGTTGCGTTGTTAAAATAAAAGAAGAAGGTGATGGGAAATATAAAAGAGTGTGCAAGGATGGACCTATTTTTGAAGGAGAAAAAATAATATGGGAATAGAAAAACTCAGGATAAAACTCGGGCATATTGAATTAAAAACACCAATTATAATGGCAAGTGGAACTTTTGGATATGGATTAGAAAAGATTAACTTTATTGATTATAAAAAAATTGGTGCAATTACAACAAAGACGATTACTTATTATCCATGGGAAGGTAATCCACAACCAAGAATCTATGAGACATATTCAGGTATGATAAACAGCATAGGTCTTCAGAATCCAGGAGTTTTTTATTTTATTAAAAATATACTTCCTAAAATAAGAAAAAAATTTAATAAAATTTTTGTCAGTATTTCTGGTAGAACTGAAAATGAGTTTATCCAACTCATAAAAATTATGAACAAAGAAAAGATAGATGCATTGGAATTAAATCTTTCCTGTCCAAACTTTGAAAAAGAACAAAAAATGATTTCTCAAAGTTCTGACCTAACTTATAAAATTGTAAAAAAAATAAAAAATGAAACTTCAATTCCTTTAATAGCAAAACTTTCTCCAAATGTTACTAATATTAAAGAGATTGCAATTGCGGCAGAAGAAGCAGGGATTGATATGATTTCAGTCATTAATACAGTAAAGGGATTGTGTGTTGACTTAAAAAAAATGAAGATAATTGATGGTGGGCTTTCAGGTGGATGTATAAAACCTATTGGACTTAAATGTGTCTATGATATTTATAAAGTTGTGAAAATTCCTATTATTGGTATTGGAGGTATTATAAAAGGAACAGATGCAATTGAATATTTTTTAGTTGGCGCTTCAGCAATTGGAATTGGTAGTGGTTTATTTACAAACTCTCAAATAATTGATGAAGTCATTAAAAGTTTAATAAATTTTTTAAACAAAACAAAGAGCAAAAATTTAAAAGAAATTACAGGACTATTAAATGAAAAAAAAGGAAAAAATAGATAGAATATTAGCATATATAATCTGTCTTTTGACTTTTTTTAGATTTTTTTTTGATGGAATTACATATCCAGGTTTTAATCTCATACTTTTTATCTCTTTATTTTTATTATTTACTTTTATAGTTTTTCTAAAATTTAATGAGTTAAAAATTAATTATGCAGAATTTTTCCTTTTTCTCTTTTTTATTTTTTCTCTTATTTCATCTTCAATTTCAGAAATTAAAGGTACTGGTGTAAGATATAATGCTTATATTGGCAGTTGTTTGCTCTTATTTTTTCTTGTGAGAAATTTAATAAAAAACAAAGAAAAAGAAATTCTAATCAATACAATCCTCTTATGTATTTTTGTTATAACTTTATATGGTATATATCAAAGATTTTGGGGTCTGGAAGCAACAAGAAGATATCTATTGGAGAATAAAGATTTTTTAAATCAATACCCTGAATTTTTAAAATATTTTTCACCAACTTTTCTTGACAGGTCAAAGAGTAATAGAATTTTTTCTACTTTTATTTATCCTAATATTTATGCAAATTTTCTCATATCTTTAATGCCAGTTTTATTTTTTATTTTTTTAGAAAAATATAGAAGTTTTTATGGTATTTTTTCAATTCTCCTTTTCTTTCTATCTTTTTTAAATCTACTTTTAACTGAATCGGTTGGTGGATTATTAATATTCCTCTTTATTTTCCATATTATTCTTCTTCAAATTATCCTTGATAAAAAAACATTCAAAAATACTCTACCAATTATATTAGTGTTTGAATTTTTAATAATTTTTTTAGGATATAAATTTAACCTACTTCCCCATATACACTCATTAATGGATAGAATGATATATTGGAAAAGTAGTGCCAAAATTATTCGTTTTAAACCATTTTTAGGAGTTGGTCCTGAAAACTTTAGGTATTATTTTTTAAAATTTAAACCTCCAGAAGGGCTTGAAACACTGCATGCTCATAATTTTTTAATAGAGACGCTGATTGAAAATGGTATGTTTGGATTAATTTTGTTATCTTTATTTATCTGGAATGTTTTTGTTAAAATTTCAATAGATAAAAAGGAAAAAATACTAAACATTAGCATCTTTTATCTTCTGCTTTCTTTTATTCTTCATAATATGGTTGATTTTGGTTTTTATGACCCCTCTTTAGGTTTTTTATTTTTTCTTTTCGCTGGACTTGGTATAGATAAAACCAAAAATAATGTAGATTCAAAAAGATTGACAAAATTCTTATTATGTCTTATTATAATTATTACTGGATTTAGTATTTTTAAATTGATAAAATTTGAAAATTCGGAGAGGTATAGAAAAAGGTGTAATAAAGTTTTTAATTTTGAGGAAAAATTGTATTTGCTTGAGCGTGCAGAAAGATTTTATAATAAAAATTTTGAAGTATATTTTGAGAAGGGTAATTTATATATAAATATGTGGCAATTAACAGGGAAAGAAGAAGATCTAAAGAAGTCAATATTAAGTTATAAAAAATCTATTTATTTAAACCCTTATTTTACAAAGGGATATAGACATCTTGCATATATTTATGAGTTAACAGATAATTATAAACAAGCAGAGGAGATGTACTTGAAAGTTTTAGAGTGTTATCCTAATAAAAAACTTTATAACCTTGAAATTTCAAGATTCTATAAAAAAATAGGCAATGAGGAAAAATACAAAATTTATTATAATAAAAGCAAAGAATTAAAGGATATAACAATTGAAGAAAAAATTTTCTCAGATGAGGTTGAAAAATGGATAAAATTGCACTGATAGAAATTAGAAAGATTGAAAAAAATCTTTACTTTAAACTATCTAATGAAATAGATGTTAAACCAAAGGATTTTGTTCTTGTAGAGTTTACTCAAGGGACAGTTGATTATGGGAAAATATATAAGATTCTTGAGTTAAAATCTGTTTTTTCTCCAACTATTTCAGGTAAAGTTTTAAGAAGATTGAATGAGAAAGATTTCATAGTAATTCAGGAAAATAATGAGAAAAAAAAGGAAGCATTCAATATTTGTATTGAAAAAATAAAAAGTTATAATTTGCCAATGAGACTTATTGAAGCAGATTTTTCTTATGATAAAACAAAACTTACTTTTTATTACTGGGCAGAAGGAAGAATTGATTTTAGAAAACTTGTAAGAGACCTTGCAAAAATCTTTAATTGTAGAATAGAGATGCGACAAATAGGATTAAGAGATGAAGCAAAAATTAAAGGAGGATATGGAATTTGTGGCAGAGAATTATGTTGTATTACTTTTTTAAAAGAATTTGAATCTATCACTATGAGAATGGTTAAGAATCAGAAATTGCCATTAGATATGAATAAAATAACTGGTCTATGTGGGAGATTACTTTGTTGTCTGAGTTATGAAGATGAATTTTATAGAAAAGAAACTGTAGAAAAAAAATGAAATTTTATATAACAACACCATTATATTATGTTAATGCAGAGCCACATGTAGGACATACTTATACTACAGTGGCAGCAGATTGTCTTGCAAGATTTTATAGAATGAAGGGTTATGATGTATTTTTTTTAACAGGGACTGATGAGCACGGACAGAAAATATATGAAGCTTCAAAAAAAGAAGGATTGACACCAATTGAACTTGCAGATAGAGTTTCTGAAATATTCAAGAATATGTGGGAAAAAATTAATATCTCATACGACAGATTTATAAGAACGACAGAAAAACAACACGAGGAAGTTGTTAAAAAGGTATTTAAAAATCTATTAGAAAAAGGAGAACTTTATAAAGGTGAATATAAAGGTTTCTATTGCGTTCATTGTGAAAGCTATGTTAATGTTGAAGATAAAACAAAACCAATTTGTCCTGATTGTAAAAGGGATATATCAGAAATTTCAGAAACATCTTATTTTTTCAAACTATCTAAATATCAAAATATATTAGAAAATATAATTGAAAATACTGAGTTTGTTAAACCAGACTTTAGAAAAAATGAAGTTCTGAACTTTGTAAAAATAGGATTGTCAGATTTAAGTATTACAAGAAGGAATGTTGCCTGGGGAATAGAATCTCCAACAGATGAAAAATATACTATTTATGTTTGGTTTGATGCTCTTTTGAATTATTTAAGTGGTATTGGTTATCTTTATGATGAAGAAACTTTTAAAAAATACTGGCCTCCTGATGTTCAATTAATTGGGAAAGATATTATGAGATTTCACCATATTATCTGGCCTGCAATATTATTATCTTTGAATTTACCTCTACCCAAAAAGATATTTGCTCATGGCTGGTGGATTTCAGGTAAAGAAAAAATTTCTAAGTCAAAAGGTAATATTATCTCTCCTGAATATTTTATTAATGAATATGGACCAGACCCTTTTAGATTTTTTCTTTTAAGAGAGATTCCTTTTGGTCTTGATGGAGAATTTTCAGAAGAAAATTTCAAAAAAAGATATAACAGCGATCTTGTAAATGATTTCGGTAACCTTTTGAATAGAACTTTAAATCTTATTGAAAAAAAATTTAATGATTATGTTCCTGAAGGCGAAATTGATAATCAAATTATTGAAATATCATATGATGTTTATAAAAAATTTTCTGAAAAAATTGAAAATATTTCTTTCTCAGAGGCAATTGAAGAAATCTGGAAACTTGTTGTATTTTTAAATAAATATCTTGACGAGAAAACCCCATGGAGAGAAACTGCTAATAGTGAAAAAACAATTATTTCAGTTTTTTACGGTATCAGGAATTTATTAATTTTTCTATATCCCTTCATACCACAAACATGTGAAAAAATGGCAAATATGCTTGGATTAAAAATTGAAGAAATTAAAAAATTGGGAAATTTTAAAATTAAGTATTCTGGAAGGATTAAAATAGGTAAGAGAGAAATTATATTTTATAGAAAAAAATGAAACCAGTTTTTAAGAGAGTTCTATTAAAACTTTCAGGAGAATCATTACAGGAAAATAAAAAAGGTGGAATTAGTTCTAAAGCATTAATTTCTATTTCAAAAGAAATTAAAGAGATTTGGGAACTTGGATGTGAAATTGGTATAGTTGTTGGAGGTGGAAATATTTATAGAGGAAGCGAAAGAGATAAAGAAGTTATTGAACCGGTTACTGCAGATTATATGGGAATGCTTGCAACTGTTATTAATGGATTAGCCTTACAGAATTCCCTTGAGAAACTTGGACTTGATACACGCGTTCAGAGTTCTTTTGA
Organism: Candidatus Omnitrophota bacterium; assembly: GCA_023818645.1. Lineage (GTDB taxonomy): Bacteria > Ratteibacteria > UBA8468 > B48-G9 > JAFGKM01 > JAMWDI01. The sequence goes on from JAMWCJ010000029.1 coordinate 14,418, forward strand.
AATGCGGCAATTTTGTGAACCATATATAAGAAGAAGGGCGATCAGACATCTTGAAAAAGGAAGAATTGTAATATTTGTTGGTGGAACAGGCAATCCTTATTTCACCACTGATACAGCAGCAGCATTAAAGGCAGTTGAAATAAAAGCAGAAGTTGTATTAAAAGCGACAAAAGTTGATGGTGTATATTCAGCAGACCCATTTAAATATCCTGATGCGAAAAGATACGATAAATTAAGTTATTTAGAAATAATACAGAATCAACTTAAAATAATGGATGCAGCAGCAATTTCTATGTGTATGGAAAACAAAATTCCTATCATTGTTTTTAACCTTTTTAAAAAAAATAATTTAAAAAAAATAATTTTAGGTAAGGGAATTAAAACAATTATTTCTGAAAAAGGAGGTTTGAATGAAGAATAAGATTTATACAGAAACAGAACAAAAGATGAAAGGTATAGTTGAATTTTTCTCTAAAGAAATCGCAAAAATGAGAGCAGGTAGAGCTTCCATATCTTTACTTGAGGGGATTTTGGTAGAATGTTATGGTTCAAAAATGCCTATCAACCAAGTTGCCACAATAACAATACCACAACCACAGATGATTATTATTCAGCCATGGGACAAAAGTATTTTTGGGAATGTTTTAAAAGCAATACAATCAAATAATATTGGTCTTACTCCTATTTCAGACGGAAATATAATTAAAGTTCCAATCCCCCCATTAAGTGAAGAAAGAAGGAAAGAACTTGTAAAAATTTTGAATAATATGGGAGAAGAAGCAAAAGTGGAAATAAGGGAATTAAGAAGAAAAGCAAATGAACAATTAAAAAAAGCGAAAGAAGAAAAACAGATTTCTGAAGATGATATGCATAAGGGAATAGAAGAAATACAAAAGTTAACCGATAAATTTATAGATGAGATAGATAAAAAAATTAAAGAGAAAGAAGAAGAAATAATGGAAGTATAAATGAAAAAGTTTGTGATAGCAATTGATGGTCCAGCAGGTGCAGGAAAAAGTACTGTTGCAAGGATTGTTGCTGAAAAATTAAATTTTTTATATGTTGATACAGGAGCAATGTATAGGGCACTTACTTTGAAAGCAATGGGAAAAAAAATCCCTTTTGAAAAGAAGGAGCAACTTATTGAAATGGCAAAAAATACAAAAATTGATATTTCTTATAATGATGGAAAATTTAAGATTTATCTTGATGGACAGGATGTAACAAACGAAATAAGGACTGAGCAGGTAAGTAAAAATACTTCTTATATTGCTTCAATATTAAGAATTAGAGAGATACTTTGGGATATACAAAGAAAATTAAGAGAGAAAAATAATTTAGTTATGGAAGGAAGAGATATTGGAAGTAAAGTTTTTCCTGATGCACAGTTGAAAATTTATCTTGATGCCTCTATTGAAGAAAGAGCCAAAAGAAGGTATAAACAGTTAAAAGAAATGGGGATTGAAGAGGATTTTGAAAAAATAAAAAAAGAAATAGAACAAAGGGATGAAAAAGATAGAAATAGGGAAATTGCTCCTCTTGTAAAAGGGGATGATTACTTTTACATAGATACAACAAACCTTACAATAGACCAGGTTGTTGAAAAAATACTCTTGCTCTTCAAGGAGCATGCAGTTAGATCTTGATTCTGTAGAAATCTTTGATATTATCCTCAAAACAAATTATGTAAATTTTTTAAAACCTTATTTTTCATTTTTGCTTTTATCATAATTGATGTATAATAATTTATTATATTCCATTTAGGGGAAATTTAAAATGAAAGAAAAGAAGATAGAAGTTTATGATACAACATTGAGAGATGGAAGCCAAGGCGAAAATATATTTTTTACTCTAAATGACAAAATTAAAATTGCTGAAAAACTTGATGAGTTTGGTATTGATTTTATAGAAGGTGGCTGGCCTGGTTCAAATCCTAAGGATATTGCCTTCTTCAAAAGGATAAAGAATAAAAAATTCAAAAATAGTAAAATAGTTGCATTTGGTTCTACAAGAAGAAAAAATTATACGGTTGAAAAAGATCCATTTATAAAAAAACTACTTGAAAGTGAGACAGAATATATAACAATTTTTGGAAAATCATGGGATTTACATGTTAAAGATGTTTTAAAAATATCTCTTGATGAAAATTTAAAACTAATTGAAGAAACAGTAGAATTTTTAGTAAAGCATAATAGGAAGGTATTTTTTGATGCTGAACATTTTTTTGACGGATATAAAAGAAATTCTGAATATGCATTAAAAACACTTATTGTGGCAGAAAATTCAGGTGCTGAGAAACTCGTTCTTTGTGATACAAATGGTGGAAGTTTGCCTTTTGAAATTGAAGAAATATTAGAAAAAGTTAAAGAAAGAGTAAAAATACCTATTGGAATTCATGCCCATAATGATTCTTCACTTGGAGTTGCAAACACAATAATTGGAGTTAAAAGTGGTGCTGTTCATATTCAGGGGACAATAAATGGTTTTGGCGAAAGATGTGGAAATGCTGATTTAACTTCAATTATTCCTATTTTACAGATAAAGATGGGATATAAATGTATTCCTGATGAAAAATTGGTTTATTTAACTGAACTATCAAGATATGTTTATGAAATAGCAAATATTGTCCCTCCGAATAATCAACCATTTGTAGGACTGAGTGCATTTGCTCATAAAGGAGGAGTTCATATTGACGCAGTGAGTAAAAATCCTTTAACCTATGAACATATTGACCCAAAGATTGTTGGGAATGAAAGAAGAATTTTGATATCGGAACTTTCTGGCAAGAGTACAATTTTGCAAAAATTTAAAGATTATAAACTTGAAGAGAAGCCTGAAATTATAAAGAAACTGCTTGATATGGTTGGAGAACTTGAGAATAAAGGATATCAATTTGAGGCAGCAGAAGGTTCTTTTGAAATAATGGTTAGAAAAGCAATCGGTAAATATAAAAAACTTTTTGAAGTTGAAGGATTTAGAGTAATAGTAGAGAAAAAAGGCAAGAAAGTTATTTCTGAAGCAACAGTAAAAATAAAAGTAGATAAAAAGATTGAGCATACAGCAAGTGAAGGGAATGGTCCAGTTAATGCTCTTGACAATGCTTTAAGAAAAGCAATTGAAAAATTTTATCCAGAAATAAGAAATATGAAATTGACTGACTATAAAGTAAGAATTCTCAAACCAGAAAAAGCAACAGGAGCAATTACAAGAGTTATAATTGAGTCAAAGGATGAAAAAGATACATGGGGAACAGTTGGAGTTTCAGAAAATATAATTGAAGCATCCTGGCAGGCACTCCTTGATAGTTTTGAATATAAAATTTTAAAATCCAGCGAATGAAAAAGACCCTTTTTATTTCTTTAATACTTTTTCTTTACAGTATCATTATATATTCAGAAGAACTTAAACTTCAGGAGGGTTATGGAATTTCTAAAAAATATCCACAAGATAAAGGGATAGAAAAAGATGTAGATATAATTTTTTTCGAAGATTTTGAAATTAACTCTTTGGATGAATTAAAAAAGAAATGGGAAAATATTAAGAATTTAGAAATTATATCTTTTTCTGAAGATATCCCACCTAATAGTGCTGGAAAATATTCCTTATTAATGACTCATACTGGAGGAAAAGGAACAGGAGGACATTTATATAGACGCTTATTACCTGGATATGACCAACTTTTTGTAAGATTTTATGTTAAATTTGATTCTGAATGCTCACCAATTCATCATTTTTTTCATATAGGTGGATATAATCCGCCAACCCCTTGGCCTCAAGGAAAAGCAGGAGAAAGACCAAAAGGTAATGAAAGATTTACTATTGGAATTGAGCCATATGGAGATTCCTGGAGATGGGATTACTATATTTACTGGTTGGATATGAAAGGAAGTCCTCCTGAAGGAAAAACATGGGGAAATTCTTTTATAAATAATCCTTTACTTAAAGTTGAAAAAAATAAATGGATATGTATTGAAGTAATGGTTAAAATGAACAATCCTGTAAGTGAATATAATGGAGAAATGGCTTTATGGATAGATGGTAAACTTGTAAACCATATAGGTAAAGGATTTCCAAAAGGCAAATGGATTTATGATAAATTTATACCAGAAAAGGGTGGTAAATCTATTACTTGGAACTATGATAAAAAGGGTCCTGAATATTTTGATATCCCAGAAGAGGGATTACCGTTTGAAGGTTTTAGATGGAGAAGTGATGAAAATCTTAAATTAAATTTCCTTTGGGTTCTTTTATATATAACAAAATCACCTATCGGACATATAAGTAAAGTTTGGTTTGACCAGATTATTGTTGCGAGAAAATATATAGGTCCAATTTATCCATATGAACTTAAACAATAGAAATTCCTTATTTTTCAGAAAATTGTATAAATATGAATCTGAAATTTTAAAAATATAGAGTTAAAAGATAGATGAATAGCAGAAAAACAATATGAATAAATAATTTAATAAATCACTTCTACTAACCGAAAAATAAAGAAGAAACCCAAAATTTCTCTATTGCCTTCCTTAAATTCTTTTATTCTTGATTTTCTGTATGAATTCTTGTTAAAATATAATAAAAATGAATAAAAAAATATAGCCAATTACATCCGAACCGGGTTCGGATATAAACGAGTTGTGTGTTATCTTTTATGATATGGAAGTGAAAAATGAAAAATATAGAAATAAATAAAATATATAATATGGATTGTATTGAGGGAATGAAGTATATTTTAGATAATACGATAGATTTGGTTATTACTGACCCACCATTTGCGATAGATTTCAAAGCAAGGAAAAACAATTATCATAGAACAAAGTATCGTGTTATAGAAGGGTATAATGAAATTCCAAAAGAAGAATATTATGATTTTACTTTTAAATGGATGAAAGAAGTATATAGAGTGCTTAAAGATTCTGGAAGTATGTATGTTTTTTCTGGTTGGAATAATCTGAAGGATATCTTAATCGCAATTGATGAGATAGGATTTATCATGGTGAACCATATTATCTGGAAATATCAATTTGGAGTTGTTACGAAAAGAAGATTTGTAACTTCACACTATCATTGTCTTTATGTCTGTAAGAATGATGAGAAGAGAAAGTTTTTTCCTTATTCAAGATATGGAAAAGAGGAAGATGATAACAGTTTACGGTATAAAGATATGGAAGATGTTTGGGTGATAAAAAGAGAATACTGGACAGGAGATATAAAGACACCCACTAAATTGCCTGCGGAACTTATTAAAAAAATATTGATGTATTCAAGTGAAGAAGGAGATATTGTTTTAGACCCGTTTTTAGGTTCAGGACAGGTAGCAGTTGTGAGCAAAATGATGAAAAGACAATATATCGGATTTGAGATTGTAAAAGAGTATTATGAATTTGCCAAAAAGAGATTAGAAGAAAACATTTACAGAATTAAAGAAAAAGATAATAGCACTGAAATTCAAAAATTATTAACACTATTTGATTCGGCGGATAAAAAATATGGATACGGAAGAAAAAGTACAAAGAAGTAAACAATTGGTAATTGAAATATCAAAAATAGGACAAAAACATTCTTCTATTCCTGAATTGCAAGATTTATTTCCATTTAAACATTATTTTGATGATAAAGGAAATCTAAAAAGAAATGACCTTAATGCAATTGATGGACTTTGGACAAGGAGAGAGATTCTTACAAGATATTTACTCGTTAGTGCTGTGTTAGACCAGGGTCCAGACCTTGAAGGAGTGAGAATCCTTCTTAAAAATGTTGTCAATTCATTATATGAAAGAGAAATTCGTATATTTCACAAACCAATAGATTTCTTTAAGGAATTAGGTATTTCTATTGATGAAATTTTAGAAAAGCATGCCAGTATAAAGAAAATTAGAGCAGATGATTGGGCAAAGGAAAATAAATCAAACCCTAATAAATATAATTTGTTTACAGATAGAACTAAGCAAGTTTTAGGTTATGCTGTCTATAGGTGGGGTGTTCCTCTGTGTGTTCCCCACCTTTTAGAAAAGGACTTAGTCAAGAATAATAAGAACTCATTTGAACCATTAGTTGATTATATAGAAAGTTGGGAGTCGTCTGAAATTATGAGTCAACAAATAAAAGATCACGAAAGATATGGATTAGGTAAAGCTATTGGAGACAAAGCAGGTCATTTATTTGCAAAGTTATATATTCATTCTTTTAAAATAGCAAAAAGAAACGATCGTGAGTTCGGTCCCCTTTCATACGAATTACCATTTGATAGTAACGCAGGACGAGTTTTATTCAGATGTGGATTTTTACTTTATTGTGCCGAATTATCGGATTACGAAAAATGGAATGTTATCCAAAGAGGAAAAGGTAAAGGTGGTAAACACTACATTCGTGTAACAAATATTAGAGGGAAAAAGTCCGATTACTTCTCTACATCAAGAGAAATTATGGATTCTTATGAAACTATTTGTATTAATTATTTGAAAGTAAGAAAAAAGAGACCATCAAAAATTGAAATTCAGCAAATTCCGAAT
>JAMWCJ010000111.1 GCA_023818645.1 Candidatus Omnitrophota bacterium
CGGGAGAGAAGAGAACATGCTCCTCAATGAGTCTAAAAACTCAGGTGACATGTTGTTTCACCCTCTTCCGGTCTCTTTTTTATCAAATTCAGAGAAAAATTTAAATAACATATTTTTATCTAGGAGGTGTGAGAATGTTTGAAACTAAAAAATTTAGACGAGCTGCGGTGGTATTAGGGATTATGCTACTTACTATAACTTTATTTTCTCTCGTATTTAGCAAGACAGTTGATCAATGCTACGATGATTATGAAAGGTGCAGGATTCGAGCACTTCAAAGCAGTGGTGGTGTAATTGCAACTACAATCCAACTTACCGCTTGTGATGTGGGTGTTGCAGCTTGCATAGTAGCTGCGATGCTTTGATGGATTGCCCGTAGCTTTATTTGAAGAAGGAACTTTAAAAATGGAGGAAGGAGGTTTCTCTCTTTCCTCCATTTAAATTGAGAAATTGGCAATGGAAAGAAATAGATTAGTAATGCAAACATTATATTTATTGATTTTTATACTCTCTGTAAAGGCATGTATTACTGCAGAGAAAAAAGTATTAATATTTCTAAGAGAGGAGAAAATAAAGTATAATGAAAATGATGAGAATTACATTTTTTATAATCCCAGTTCTCTTAAAGTAGACATGATGGGGAATGTTTATGTCGTAGACAGCAATAATCATAGGATTCAGGTATTTACAAAGGAAGGCAATTTTTTAAGAACAATCGGAAGAAAAGGTGAGGGTCCATCAGAATTATTTAATCCTACTGATATATTTGTAAAGGAAGATACTTTGTATATTTCTGATACAGGAAATATGAGAATTCAAGTTGCTGATTTAAAAGGGAAATTTAGGAAAATTATAAAATTAAATTTTAGGCCAATGTATATTCTGGTTAATAAAAAAGAAGAAATTTATGTGCACAAACTGGTAGATGTTTTTAATCCTTCTCGGGAATTTTTAATAAAAATTATTTCAAAAAATGGAGAGAAAATTAGCGAATTCCATGAAGCTATCAAGACTCCCGAAAGAGTTACGAATGAGCTTTTGAATTTTGTCTCAATTACAATGGATTCAAAAGAAAACATAATTGTAGCTCATAAATTTTTAATAAATAGAGTAGTTAAATATAACAACCAAGGTAAGTATTTATCTGAATTCAAAACTTTGCTAAAGGCTGCTGGACCATTTATGAAAGTATCATCTTATGATTTAATAGGATTCACCCAGTGGATTACATGCGGAGTTAGAGATAGGATTTATCTGCTGTCATATAAATTTGAAAAAAATAAGAAAGACTTTTTGATGGGAAATGAAATATACCAGTTTGATTCTTCTGGAATGTATGAGGCAACTTTAGTTCTTCCTTTTAATGCAAAAATTTTCGTCTTAGGTAAAGACCATAATATTTTCGCTATAGATGAAGAGGATAGGCTTAGAAAATGTTTAATCCCAAAAAACGGATTAAAGGTATATTCTTACTAATACTATTTTTTACAACTTTATCTTTAATTCTTCTCATTTATCGTAATAAAAGTGTAAAAGAATGCTTTATCAAAAAAAAATCATTCTCTATGGACGAGAAATATATAAATTTTATGTCTAAAAAACCTATTTTGATTATTTTCTTTTCTGTGGATTGTAGAATATGTTATCACCCAATAGTGAATGCTAATCAGCTTTATGATAAAATTATTCATAAAATGGAAATTTTTGGTGTTACTCGGGATGGTATGGAAAGCATAAAATTCTTCAAAAAAAGGCATCTCATAAAGTTTCCGCTTATCTATGATAAATTGGGAAAATATCATAAAAAGTTCAATGTGAAAGTTGTTCCCTATAGGGTCTTGATAAAAGAAAATAGAATAATTTATAAAGATGATTCTTACAAAGATTTCTCAGAAAGAGATAAGGAGTTTAATGAAGCACTGAGGACGATCTTATGAATCAAATAACACCTTTAACAATAGTTTATCTCAAGAAAATATATTCTTCATCTTTGGTTAAAATTCTTTTTTTGGGGATTATTGGAATATCTATAGGGGTTTTAATACATGAAGATTTTAAAATTTCTTTATCTTTATTCCTTTTCCTTTCTCCATATCTATTTTTATTTTCAACTACAGATATGGTAAAAGATGAAATAGAAATGGGATATCTTGATAATAGGATTTTTCTTATTGTTTCGAAGGAAAGGATTATGTATAGCAAAATAATTGGAATATTGTTTTTTTGCATCTCTTCCGTTTTAATAGGGTATTTAATATTATCATTTTTGGCGATTATAAAGGGTGAGAATATATTCATTAATAAAAAAATTTTTATTTCTCTTTTGATTGGAATATACTATATTTTTACAGGACTCTTTCTGGGCTTTTTTCTAAAAGGTGCCTCAAATGCTCTTTTTCTTTTAGTAATCCAACTTTTGAGTTTTTTTTTGATTATAAAAATCTCGCCATTCTTTTTGTCGGCATTGGAAAGGGGTATATTTTTAAATTATTCTGAAAGGATTAATATGTTTATAATATTATTATTAATTCCGAATTTTGTATTCTTGGAATCCATAAAGAAGTATAGTTATATTTTGCTCGTTAATTTGGGTATTATCTTTCTTTTAATAAGATTTTTGCTTAAGAAAATAGAAATCAGGAGAGGCTAAAAATACAATGCAGAGCAATATAATAAGTATAAGGAATTTGGTAAAGTCATTTAATAAATTCAAGGTCTTAAAAGGGATTTCCTTCGATGTAAGGTATAATAGTATTACAGGATTTTTGGGACCTAACGGAGCTGGAAAGACTACAACTATAAGATTGATTTTAGGGTTTTTAAATCCCGATGAGGGTTTGATAGAAATATTCGGAGAGAATAAGAGACACAATATAATAATGATGAAGATTGGTTATGTTTCTGAAGCTCCTCAATTTTATCCATATTTAACAGGAAGACAAGTTATGGAGCTCACAGGAAGGTTATTAAAGATAGAATTAAATAATTTAAATAAAGATATTGAATATTTATCAAAGTTTTTCTCTCTTAGCAATTATATTGAGAAAAAAATTTTATCCTATTCTTTTGGGACTATAAAAAAATTAGCATTTGCACAGTCAATGCTTGGAGATCCAGAACTTTTTATATTCGACGAACCTTACAACGGATTAGATCCAATAGCAATAAATAGAGTGAGGGAAATGATCTTGGAACTTAAAGGAAAGGGTAAAACAATCTTTATTAGTTCTCATCTTCTTTCTGAAATGGAGAAAGTATGTGATGATGTCGTATTAATAAACAATGGCACCATTATTCTTTGTGGCAACATTATAAAATTAAAAGAAGAATGGAGAATCATTTCTGCCATTAAGACTCACGCAGAATTAAAGAAAATTTTATGGGAAAAGAGAGGTGTTGAGATAGAAGAAGGAATCCCATGGATTTCTGTAATAAATAATAGTAATTTGATAGAATTGATGAATGAAGAACCCTTTAAATCGGCAATTTCTGTAAAGGAAACCCCATCTCTTGAAGACATATTCTTAAATGTAGTAGGTAATGATTAAACGAATAAGGAAAATTAGAAGAGGAGGGGCAGATGAACACTTTAAAGATTCTTGATGATATCTTTGGGTTTGAAGGAGGAGGACTTGATCTCATTCTTTTTACTTATTTGAAAAGAGCTTTGAGGGCTACAGATTCCCAATTCGGGATTTTTCTTGTTTTTGAAAAGGACGGTAATATCTCATCTATGGCAAAGGTTGGAGAGTTTTCCGAAAAGAAAAGAATTGAAGAAAGAGCAAAGGAGCGAGCGGGAATTCTTCCCACTGTCCTTGAAACAATGAAGCCTTACATAGCCAATGACCTTGAAAGAGACCCCTTCCACATTTCCTTCAGGGATGAAAAAGTTGGCTCAGAAATTGAATATCCTTTTTATTTAAAAGATGGTAAAAAGGCGGTTTTAATCCTCCTTTCTAAGAATAAAAATCACTTCAGAGAAAAGCATCTAAAAGAGATAAAAAGAATAGAGATTGAGATAACTTCATTGAGTGAAAAATTGGAAAATGGTCTGACCAAAAGAGGAGTTATATTTTTTGATTGCAGAGATTTTGGGAATCTTCTTGAAGAGAGCTTAAGGAGCAACTATGCGATTCATCGGACAGATAGCATTGAAGAAATCTCGAAAATTCTAAAGGAAAATCAGATAGAATTTATCTTCCAAGAATGTAATTTTATTTGTTCCAATAAATGCAAAGAAATCTTTTTCCTCTCAAAGGAAAATTTTATTCCTGTAGGGATTTTGAGACCCTTTTCTTTTATTAAAAATTCACTTTCCTTTTCATGTTCAATTTACTCTTCTTTATCACTATCACCAATCCAGGAAAGTATCAGAGATTTGATAAAGGAATCCAAATATCACATTGCCTCTGAGAAATGGCAATTTGAAAATTTTCT
>JAMWCJ010000112.1 GCA_023818645.1 Candidatus Omnitrophota bacterium
GTTAAATATTACTTAAAAAATGAAAAAGAAAGAAGAGAGATTGCAAAAAACGGATGGAAAAAATGTATGGAAAATTACACTCCATATCATAGAATGTTAAATGTATTTAATGAAATTGAAAAAGAAAATCAAAAAAGAGTATATATAACTTACAATAAAAAATTTGAATTAGAGATGAAAAAAAACTATTGTAAGTATTATCTTTATTTTGTAAAAGCATTCATTTTAGCAGGAAATAAAAAATTTGCTTTTAATACACTTATACTTGCGCAAAAAAACAACCCTTTAAATCTAAAACTATATCTTTATTACATGTTGTTGATTATCCCTTATTCTCTTTATTCATCTTTGATAAGTGCTTATAAAAAGTTAAAACAATTTAAAAAAGTTATCTATAATTTTTGAGAGAAAAATGAGAAAATTATTTATAATTTTTATTTTTTTCCTTCCAATTTTATTTTATCATATTAACATCCCAATTCTTGATACATATTCTTTCAGACAAACCCAAACTGCATCCGTTGTTAGAAATTTTTACAAAAATGGAATAAATCTTTTAAAACCAGAGATTGATGTTTTTGGACCTGAAGACGGCTATATCTTTCTTGAATTTCCTATTTATCAAGCAATCGTATCTCTTTTTTATAAAGTATTTAAACCTTCAGAAATATGGGGAAGAATTGTTTCAATTATAATGGCATATATTGGTGCTTTATTATTTTTCAAACTTTTAATTCTTTTAACTTCAGATATCAATTTTTCTTTATTATCTACTTTTTTCTATCTATCAATCCCTATAAACATTCATTTTAATAGAACTTTTTTAATGGAACCAACAGTTATGGCAACTATAATTGGATTTCTTTATTTTTTCACAAGAGGCATTCTGGAAGGAAACATATATTTTTGGATTTTAGGAATCATTCTTTCTTCTATTTCTTTTCTCCATAAATCTCTTTATGGTCCATTTTTTCTAATCCCAATTTTATACCTTGTTATCTTCAGGAATAAAAAGTTCAATAAATTTATCTTACTTTTAACTCTCCTCATTCCCATTTCTGTTATGATATTATGGCAGTTATACTGTGAAAGAATGAACTTTTTATACGGACATTTTTGGTTGACACTTGCAGATGAAGCATATAGAATAAGAAATTTTGGAACGATTAAAGAAAGATTTGTTTTCCACACATATAAACAGGGAATTTTAAATTTATATCCTGAAATTTTAACTCCTTTAACTTTAATTCCAGTAATTTTAGGTTTTTTTGTAATAAAAAATAGAAAAAATTATCAATATTTTTATTCCCTTGCATTATCCAGTTTTTTATTCTATCTTGTTCTTATAAAGTTACAGTGCCATCATTATTACAATATTATTATTACACCTTCCATTAGTATTTTCTGTGCTGAAGGATTTTTACAACTTAAAAAATTTTTTAAAAATAAGTTATTAAAAAATATATTTTTACTGGTCTTTCTTATTTTTAATACTGGAATTTCTGTTAAATATGCATATAGATATCATAAATTTGATGCACCAGCGGCTTTAAAAATAGGCGAAATAGTTAAAAAATATACAGAACCATCAGAATATATAATAATATGTACTCCTGGATATGACTGGAATTCTGCTTATGTTTATTATTCTGAAAGGAAAGGTCTCCATATTGAAAGTAATGAACTTAAAGAAAATAAATTAAAAAATCTCAATAGAAAAAATTATAAACTCCTTATATTAATTGACTGGCAAAATTATTTAAATCTGGAAGAAAAACATAAATTTTTGAATAATTTTGAGGTTGTGGAAAAAAATGAGGAATTTATGATTTATAAAATTAGGTTTTAAAAATAAAAAATTGTGATAAAATAGATTTATTAAGATTGGAGAAAAAATGGTAATAACAAGAACTCCTTTTAGAATATCATTTTTTGGAGGAGGGACTGACTATCCTTCTTGGTACAGACATAATAAAGGTGCTGTATTGACTGCGACTATTGATAAATACTGCTATATTTCCTGCAGATATCTTCCTCCATTTTTTGAACATAAACACAGGATTGTATATTCAATTATAGAAAATGTTAAAGAGATTGAAGAAATAAAGCATCCAGCAGTAAGAGGTATATTGAAATATTTAAATATTGATTTTGGTGTTGAAATCCACCATGATGGAGACCTTCCTGCAAGAACAGGTCTTGGCTCAAGTTCTTCCTTTACAGTTGGTCTTTTAAATGCTTTATATGCTTTACTTGGGAAGATGAAGTCAAAGGAACAACTTGCAAAAGAAGCAATCTATGTTGAACAGGAAATTTTAAAGGAAAATGTTGGATGTCAGGACCAGATAGAGGTTGCTTATGGAGGTTTAAATAAAATCACTTTTTTACCAGATGATAGTTTTGTTGTAGAGTCAGTAATTTTACCACCTGGTAAAAAAGATGAATTTGAAAAACATCTACTCTTATATTTCACAGGTATTTCAAGATATGCTTCAGAAATTGCAAAAGAACAGATTAAAAATATAGAAAATAAAAAATATGAACTTAAAATTTTACATGAGATGGTTGATGAAGGTATTAAAATTCTTATTGGGAATAGTGAATTAAAGGACTTTGGAAAACTTCTTGATGAGGCATGGCGACTTAAAAGAACTCTTTCGGATAAAGTTTCAAATCCAGTAATTGATGAAATTTATGAAAGAGCAAAAAAGGCAGGTGCACTTGGTGGAAAACTCCTTGGAGCAGGAGGTGGTGGATTTATGTTATTTTTTGCTCCACCAGAATTACATCAGAAAATAAAGGAAGAAATTAAAGGACTTTTTGTTCCATTTAAATTTGAAAACCAAGGCAGTCAAATAATTTTTTATCAGATGTAAATAAGGAGAAAATATGAACTCTAAATATAAGGAATTTGAGAAAAAAGCAAAATATTTAAGAAGATTAGTACTTAATATGTGTGTAAAAGCAGGAACAGGCCATGTAACTTCTTCTTTTTCCTGTGTTGAAATTCTTGTTGCTCTCTATTATGGAGGTATTTTAAAATATAAAGTTGATAATCCGAAATGGGAAGATAGAGACAGATTTATATTAAGCAAAGGACAGGCAAGTCCTATTTTATATGCTATTTTAGGAGATTTAGGCTTTTTCTCACTATCTGCCCTTGATAAATTTTGTTGCGCTGATGGAATGTTTGGAGTTCACTTACAAAACGATGTTCCTGGAGTTGAAATAACAACAGGATCTCTTGGTCATGGTCTTGGAATTGGAGCGGGGATGGCTTATATTGCAAAAAAAGAAAATAAAAACTGGTTTGTGTTTGTTTTACTTGGTGATGGAGAATTATATGAAGGTTCTGTTTGGGAATCATCTCTTTTTGCCTCTCATCATAAATTAAATAATCTAATTGCAATTGTGGATAGGAACTGGCTATGTGTAACTGACTTTACTGAAAATATAGTTAAACTTGAACCAATTGAAAAAAAATGGGAAAGTTATGGATGGGAAACCAAAAGAATAGATGGGCATAATTTTAAAGAAATATTTGACTCCTTTAAGAATGTTAAGAATAGAAAGTCAGAAAAGCCTCTTGTTATTATTGCCAATACAATTAAAGGGAAAGGTGTTTCTTTTATGGAAAATCAAATTTTATGGCATGGGATAGCACCAAAAGGAAAAGATGCAGAGTTGGCAAGAAAGGAGTTATGTGATGAAAAATAAATTTGAAAATAAGACAATGAGAGATTCCTTTTTTGATGCTCTTTATAATATAGCAAAAAATGATAAAAATGTTTATCTTATTTCTGCTGATATGGGTGCTCCAGCCCTTGATAAATACAGAAATGACTTGAAAGAACAGTTTATTAATGTTGGCATTGCTGAAGAAAATATGGTTCTTATAGCAACTGGGCTGTCTCTTTGTGGAAAAAAAGCATATATTTATGCAATTATGCCTTTCGTTACCTCAAGATGTTATGAAATGTTAAAAGTTGATCTATCCCTGATGAATGTCCCTGTTACTGCTATTGGAGTTGGTGCAGGATTTGGATATGATGATTCAGGTCCTACTCATCATTGTACAGAAGATATAACGATAATGAGAGCACTGCCAAATTTTCACATTTTTTCACCTTCGGATAGTATTATGGCTTATAAACTTGCCAAAATAACTTATAAACTTAATTTTCCTTCATACGTTCGCCTTGATAGAAAAATTTTACCATTACTTTATGAGGAAAAAAACAATTTTACAGAAGGACTATCTGTGTTGAAAAAAGGAGATGAGTTTTATATAATAGGGACGGGAAATATGACACATAGAGCAATTGAGGTAGCAGAAGAACTTGAAAAATATAAAATAAATGCAGGAGTTATTGACCTATATAGAATAAAACCAATAAATTCAGAATTGC
>JAMWCJ010000113.1 GCA_023818645.1 Candidatus Omnitrophota bacterium
TGAAAAGGTTGTTGATGCAGAATATAAAGTAGAAGATGATAAAAATAAAGAAAAATAAATTTTTGTAATTTTATTTTATGTTTATTGAATAAGTTTTAAATGTTTTAAAGTTGTTAAAGAACTTCTTTCATATTCATCAAGTTTCAATTGTATATATTTTATCGCTTCTTCAATATTAGGAATTAAGACATACTCTAATGCGTTCACTCTTCTTCTTGTTCTTTCTATTTCTTCAGCAAAACTAATTAACTTATTCTCAATCTCATATAAATTAAATAATTTTCTCAAAATTCCAATACCCTCTTTAATCAAAAAATTTTGATAGGGTGATAAAAAATAATTAAAAACAAATTGTCCTGAAATATTTGTTTCAATTTCATTCATAGGTATATTAAATATCCTTCTTTTATTTAACTTATAATCAAATTCAATAAATGATATTTTCAAAAACGATTTCCATTTTTTTTCATCAAGGATTCCTCTTAATAGTAAAACTTTTTTACAAAATTCAATAAACTCATTTTCAATCAAATCTCTTTCTTTTTTGACAATTGCAATAAGTTTTCTGAATTCAATTAGAAGTTGTTCTTCTTTATCCTTCAAAAGTTTATGACCTTTTTTCGCAATATTAATTCTTCTTTTTAACTTTAATAATTCCATTCTTGTTGGACTTACTTTTATCTTCACTTTAATCCTCCCAGAATTTTTCCATTATTTGTGGAGGAATTCTCTTTATATCTGATTTCGGTAAGATTTTAATCAATTTCCATCCAAGATTTAGTGTTTGTTCAATAGTTCTATTTTCATCTAAACCCTGATTTATAAATTCTTCTTCAAACTTTCTTGAAAAACTTAAATGTGCAATGTCTGATTCTGTTAAAGCTGCTTCTCCCAATATCATAGCAAGTTCTTCTGCTTCCTTCCCTCTTGCATAAGATGCAAAAAGTTGGCTTGCAAGATAGGGATGGTCTTCTCTCGTATGTTTCTCACCTGTTTCCTTTTCAATTCCAATACCTTTATCTCTTAATCTTGAAAGTGAAGTTAATATATCAACGGGTGGATAAATTCCTTTTAAATGTAATGCTCTTGATAGAACTATCTGTCCTTCTGTTATATAGCCAGTTAGGTCAGGTATTGGATGGGTTTTATCATCCTGAGGCATTGTTAAAATCGGTATTTGTGTTATTGAGCCAGGTTTTCCTTTGATCCTGCCGGCTCTCTCATATATTGTTGCAAGGTCGGTATACAGATAAGATGGATATCCTCTTCTTCCTGGAATTTCATTTCTTGCTGCTGATATTTCTCTCAATGATTCTGCATAGTTTGTCATATCTGTCAGAATTACAAGGACATGCATACCAAGTTGATAAGCAAGATATTCAGCAGTAGTTAATGCAATTCTTGGGGTTGATATTCTTTCAATTGCAGGTTCATCAGCAAGATTTATAAATATTACACATCTTTCAATCGCACCAGTAGAAATAAATTGTTCCTGAAAAAATTGTGCTTCTTCAAAAGTAATTCCCATTGCAGCAAAAACAATAACAAATTTTTCTTCTTTTTCAGTTAAAATTTTTGCCTGTTTTACTATTTGAGTTGCAAGTAAATTATGAGGGAGTCCTGAACCAGAAAAAATTGGAAGTTTCTGCCCTCTTACTAAACTATTCAAACCGTCAATAGATGAAATCCCTGTTTGTATAAATTCAGAAGGATAATCTCTTCTTGTTGGATTGATTGGAGAACCATTGATGTTAAGATATATTTCAGGAATTATTTCTGGTCCTCCATCTCTCACTTTCCCTAAACCATTAAATATTCTACCAAGGATAGATGGAGAGAGACCAAATTCTATTGGCTTACCTGTAAATCTTACTTTAATTTCACTTAAACTTAATCCAGAAGTTCCTTCAAATACCTGAACAAGTGCTTTATCTTCTTCTATTTCAAGAACTTTCCCTAATCTTCTTTCTTCATTCTGTATAATTTCAACAAGTTCACCATATTTAACACCCTCAACTCCTTCAATTAGAATTAAGGGTCCTATAATATTTTCAACACTTTCATATTTTTTTAAAGAATTTATTATGTTTTTCATAGTGAAATAGATTATAATAATAAAAAAAACACTTGTCAACAAAAAAGGAGATGAAAAAATGTCTGTAAATTATAAAAAAGCAGGTGTAGACGAAAATAAAGCAGAAAAACTTGTTGAATTTATAAAAATTAAAGCAAAAGAGACATTTACAAAAAATGTAATTGGTGATATTGGCTTATTTGGTGGTTTTTTTAAAATCTCTGAGAAATATAAAAATCCTGTTTTTGTTTCCTCTACAGATGGAGTAGGAACAAAGATTTTAATTGCACAGGAAATGGGTATTTTTAAAAATCTTGGCATTGACCTTGTTGCAATGAATTGTAATGATGTTTCTGTTTGTGGTGCAGATGTTTTGTTTTTTCTTGACTATATTGCAGTAGGAGAGATAAAAGGAAAAAGAGAACAAGAAATAATAGAAGGTATTGTTGAAGGATGTAAATATGCAGAGTGTTCTTTGATAGGAGGAGAAATATCCCAAATGAAAGATGTTTATGGAAAAGATGGATTTGACCTTGCTGGTTTTTGTGTTGGAATTGTTGAAAGGGAAGATATAGTTGATGAAAATAAGGTTAAAGAGGGGAATGTTTTAATAGGTGTTGCTTCAAGTGGTGTTCATAGTAATGGTTTTTCTCTCGTTAGAAAAATTTTTAAGAAAAAAGATTATAGGAAATATTACAAAGAATTTAATAAAACTCTTGGAGAGGAACTTTTAAAATCAACTTATATTTATTCTCCTTTATTGGCTGAACTTTTCTCAAATAGATTGATTATTACATGCGCTCATATAACTGGTGGAGGAATAAAGGGGAATTTAATAAGAGTTATACCAGAGGGAAGAAGATGTATAATTGAAAAAAAATCTTGGGTAGTCCCAGAAATATTTTATATAATTCAGAAGAAGGGGAAAATTTCAGAAAAGGAAATGTTTGATGTTTTTAATATGGGAATTGGTTTAATTCTGGTAGTTGAAAAAGGAAAAGTGGAAAAAAATTTAGAGATAATTAAGAAGCATAGATTTCAGGGTTATATTATTGGACAGGTGGAAAAAGGTGAAAAAAAAATTGAGATATTATGAAAGTTCTCTTTATAAATCCACCTATTTATGATTTTTCAGCATTTGATTTATGGTTAAAACCTCTTGGTTTTTTAAAAATTATAGATTTATTTAAAAAAAATGGATTTGAAATTTTTTATTTTGATTTTATGGATAGGAATCACAAATTTTATAATAATATTAAGGTTAAAAAGGGAAAATTTGGCTGCGGTAAATATTTTTTTAAAGAAGTAGAAAAACCAGAAATATATAGAAATATTCCAAGAAAATATAAAAGATTTGGATTGCCTGTTGAAGTTTTTATTGAATTTTTAAAAGATATAAAAAATCCAGATTTTATTTTTATCACAACAGGAATGACTTACTGGGTTTTGGGTATTAAAGAAGTAGTAGAAATAATAAAAAAATTCTATTCCCGAGTTCCAGTTATTATTGGAGGAATTTATGCAAGTTTCTGTTATGATGATGCTAAAAATTTAGAAGTAGATTATATCTTTAGAGGTAAGGATATTTTCAAATTTTCTTACGATTTTTCTTCAAGATTTGGTATTGATATAAAAATCCCTGATATATTAAAACCATACTGGGGTGTTTATGAAAAACTTGACTATTTAGTTGTTAAAACTTCTTATGGTTGTCCATTTTCATGCTGGTATTGTGGAATTAAACAGTTTGAGCCAGAATATAAAAAGAGGGACTTTGATGAAGTTGTAGAAGAAATAATTGAAAATGCAGAGAAGTTTAAAATAGAAGATATCGCTTTTTATGATGATGCTTTACTTTTTAATTTTGATGAGCAACTTTATAAAATATTGGAGAAAGTTAAAAGATATAATAAAAACTTAAGATTCCATACTCCAAATGGCATCCATCCAAAATTCATAAAAAAAGAAGTAGCTTATATTTTAAAAGAAGCAAATTTTAAAACAATTCGTCTTTCTCTTGAAACAATTGAAAAAAATAGAATAGAAGAATCAGGGTATAAAGTTAATTTTTCTGAATTTGAAAATTCTATTAAATATTTAATATATGCTGGATTTACAAAGGAGGAAATTGGTGTCTACATTCTTGCAGGACTTCCAGGACAGATGCCTAATGAAGTAATAAATACAATAAATATTTTGAGAAACTATCCTGTAAAAATAAAAATTGCAGAATATTCCCCAATTCCAGGAACAGTTGATTTTAAAATTGCTCAAAAACTTTATCCTGATTTACCAATTTCAAATCCACTTTTCCAAAATAATTCAAT
>JAMWCJ010000114.1 GCA_023818645.1 Candidatus Omnitrophota bacterium
CTGCTGCCAGTTGTTTTTTCCCCTCTTCACTAACATAAGGACATTTTCCAAGTTCTGCTTTCCCTATTGCAACCTGCATTGCAAAAGCAAGACATGTAGGGAATCCACATTCTTTACAGTTTGTCTTCGGAAGATATTTGAAAATATCAAGTGGTTTTAAAGCCATAGTCCCCTCCTTTTAAACAATATTATAGAAAATTTCCTTTTTTTATTCAATTTGTGAAAAATTTCACAAATTTCTAAAAATAGTTTTTTACACATCTCTTCCAGATATCATTTTTTTTACAAATTCACTCACTACTATATAAGCGATAGAGTTTTCTGATAGATTCAAAATGCCTTTATTCTCCTCTGAAAGTTTATAGATTTCGTGGTCAAAAGGTAATTTTAAAATAACAGGAACTGGAAAATTTGAGTTTTCTACATCTTTTTTATAAGGGAACTCGTTTAAAACAAAGTATACCTTTTTTATATTCAATTCAAGGGAGTTAATCATTTTATATATGCTTTCTGCTGTCCTCAATGAAACTTTATCACACAAAGAAACAATAAAAAGTATGTCAAGGTCTCCAGATGTCCTTCTTGATATATGTTCCATTCCTGCTTCATTATCCATAACAATGAACTTATAATTTTTCTCAATTTTTCCCATCCATTCTCTTAGCAAATTATTTGCATAGCAATAACATCCAGGACCTTCAGTTCTTCCCATTACAAGTAAATCAAATCCACTTTCTTCTTTTATCGCTTCTTGAACTCTTATTTCAAGATATTTTGTTTTTTCCATTCCATAAGGCAAATTATTTTTAATTTTTTCTACTTCATTTACAATTTCTACAAGTGATTTTGGTTGTTTTATTCCAAGTGACTCTGCAAGATTACTATTTGGGTCTGCATCAATTGCAAGAATTGGATTTTGATGCATTTTCAAAAGCGAGAGAATGATCAATGAGGCAAATGTTGTTTTTCCTGTTCCACCCTTTCCTGCAACTCCAATTTTTAACATTTCTTCTCCTTTTTCCCTAAAAATCAGTATGTGGAATAAAAAGTGACTTTAAATATTCTTCCATATAGATTGGACTTCTTGACAGATCAATATAAGTAAGTTTTTTAATTATCTCTTCTGATAGATTTCTAAATTTTTCACTTAATAAATATTGTTCTGCTCCAGTTAAAGATGTATTTCCAAGAAATTTAAATCTTTCAACTGGCAAATTGGGTAAAAGCCCTATCTCAATTGATTTTTCAATATCAAGATGTTTACCAAATCCGCCTGCAATATAAAATTTTTTAATATCTTTAAATTCCAATCCAAGGGTTTTTAAAACTGTAGAGATCGCTGAATAAATCGCCCCCTTTGCTCTTATTAAATTTTCTATATCTGCTTTTGTTATAACTATTCTTTCCTGATTTTCTCTTTCATAAATTATAAATTCTTTAATTCCTTCATTTTCAACAATCCTGTCATTTTCCTTTATAAAATTTCCATTTCTGTCTATAATCTTATTTCTATAAAGTTCTGCAAGCAATTCAATATATCCAGAACCACAAATTCCTATTGGTTCACCCCTCCCTATTGTTTCAAAAAAAATTTCTCCATCTTTTATTATTACTTTCTGAATTGCTCCATTTATTGCTCTTACACCATTTTTTACTCCACTTCCTTCAAAGCATGGGCCAGCAGAAGCAGCACAACAAGTTAAAAAATCTTTATTCCCTACAACTATCTCTCCATTCGTCCCTACATCTACAAAAATAGAAAGTTCATCTTCTTTGTAAATACCTGAAACTAAAATTCCAGAAGTTATATCTCCACCAACATAAGGATATCCACCAGGAACTATTGTAAGAATCCCATTTGGATTTATTCTAATTCCTGCATCTGAACATTTTAAAATAGGGAAAATATTTGCAACTGGGATATATGGCTCTTTTCTTAAAAAAGAAGGATTTATTTTTAAAAGCAAATGAACCATTGTCATATTTCCTGAAATTGAAACACTTGTTATATCATTAATTGAAACATCGCACTTTTTAGATAGATCTACTATTAACTCATTAATTGTTTCTGACACAATATGATGTAATTTTTCAAGCCCATCTTTTTTTTCAGCATAGACAATCCTTGAAATAATGTCGTCTCCAAAAGATGCTTGTTTATTAAATGTTATTTCTGTTTTTAAAATGTCTCCTTTATTCATATCAATTAAACTTACTGAAATTGTTGTTGTTCCAACATCTACAGCAATTCCGTAATTTCTTTTAGATGTATCACCTGGTTCTATATTTATAATTTCAATTGTTTCTTTATTTTCAACAATACTTACTGTTATTTCCCAAAAACTTGTTCTTAATATATTTGGTAATTTCCTTAAATTTGAAATATCTATGTTAAACCTTTCTTTCCTTATATATTTTTTCAAACCTTTTATTAATCTTTCATAATCGCTTAAAGTATCATCAAAATTGGGGGAAGGTAATCTCAAAAAAATTTTTTTAACAAGAGGGGAAAAGGGATAAACTTTTTTTAAATCAATTTTGAAATGTTCAAACTCTTCTCCTTTTTCAAATTCTTTTAATATTTTTTCAGGTATGATTGTAGATGGTAACAGTTCAATTTCAAGATTACCAAGAATAGTAGTTCTACAAGCAAGAAAAATATTATTGTTTTTTTCTTCCTCAGTAATTTTTCCAGTTGGTTCTGAATAAAAATAACCTTTTAAAATTTTTACTTTACACCTACCACAAATTCCCTTTCCACCACAACTTGATGTAATGAAAATATTACTTTTAATTAAAGAAGATAAAATGTCAGAGCCTTTTCTGACAGGTATTTTTTTATTAAATGGTTTAACATTTAAAATTACATATTCTTTCATTTTAAAATTTCTTCAATATTTACATTTTTTTCAATAAGTGTTTTCGCAATCTCTATTTTATCTTTATCATTCTCAGTAAGTTTAACTACAAGTTCATTAATTTTTGAAGCAACATCATAAGTCCCTTCTTCTGCAACAATTGTTGGGAAATTATATTCTTTAATCAAATCAAGTATTGTCTTATGAGGATATAGATTGCCTGTTAAAACAATTCCTTTTATTAGATTTTGCATAGATGTAGAAAGTGCAGCAAGTATAATATCTTCTCTATCGCCCGGAGTTATTAATAAAGAATCTGGTTTAAAGTGATCAAGTGCATTTCTCGGAGTCATTGCTCCTACAACAATATTTTTTATTTTTTCTCTCATTTTATTCCAACCAGTAACTATTTTCCCATCAATAGCATCACATATTTGAAAGAGATTTGGATATGTTAAATCAGGGACAAAAGGGATAAGCCCTAAAAGTTTCAAATTCGTTTTTTTAAAGAATTTCTCTAAATAATATTTTACAATCTCTCTTTTTTCTTCAATAATTTTATTTATAATTACTCCTTTTACAGGGACATTTTTCTCATTAAAAAGAGATAGATTTAGAGTTATTTCATCCGCAGGTCTGCCTATTCCACCAATTGAAATTATAATAACTGGACAATTAAGAATTCTTGCAACTTCTGCATTGTTAAGGTCAAATATTGAACCAACTCCTGCATGTCCAGTCCCTTCAATAATAACAAGTTCTTTATTTTCAGAGATTTTTTTATAACTTCTTATAATTTTCTCAACAAGTTGTTCCTTATTTGGATTATCAAGATAATTCCTCGTAAAACCTTCTTCAACAGCGATAGGGTTCATATCTTCAAGGGCGTCTTCTAACTTACATATTTTTTTTATTAAAACAGCATCTTTATCAACTTTCTGCCCATCAATTTCAAGATATTTCTGGCCAACAGGTTTTATAAATCCAATTTTATCTATATATTTCTTTAAAGCAAGAAAAAGTCCTACACTTATAACTGTCTTTCCATCGTTCTGTCTTGTTGCAACAATAAAGATGTTCTTCATAAAAAAATTATACCATTTATTGAAATTTTATGAAAACTTTGAGAGAACCTAACTGGTTAATTTTTAAAGATTCTAACTACTCAACCAATATTTCTATAAAATTTTTCCCTTCAGTAATTGATTGCCATTTTTCTTTTAGATAATAATCAAAAAAACTTTCAACAAATTCTAAAGCATTCTTACCAAAGCATATCCAATTAAAAGATCAGATGGACCAAACCAATCACAGACACAATTAACTTTACTTGAATATCCTTCCCATCCGCCCTTTCCTTCAAACTCTTTAAAATCACCAGTTATTCCAAGTAATGATGCCAGATGTCCTCCTGCAGAAGTTCCCCATACACCAATTTTTTCTGAGTCAATATTATATTTTTCAGCATTAGCCCTTAAAAATCTTATAGCACATTTACAATCTTCAATTTGGGCTGGAAATTTTGCCTCACCAG
>JAMWCJ010000030.1 GCA_023818645.1 Candidatus Omnitrophota bacterium
AATATAAAAATTCTTCTTCCATTATATCATAATTACAGTAAAATCTTTCTGGAAAATGGTTCTTCTCAATTTTGGGATACCTCTTAAAACTTGCCTAAAATGCTTTCGTGCAAAATTTTGTTGACAAAAAATAAATTATATGTATAATTATATATAGAACTAAACATATAGAAGGAGAATTATGAATTTAAAAGAAGTTACCTTAAGGGAAATAAGTAAAAGAGCAAATGTTTCTGTATCCACTGTTTCTGCTATTTTAAATAATAATCCAACCTGTTTTGCTGGAGAAAAAACAAGAAAAAAAGTGATAGAGATTGCTGAACAACTTGGTTATTATCCAAATCTTTTATACAAAAGTTTAAGAGATAGAAAAACAAATACAATAGGACTTATAATTCCACATTTTTATTATTCAGAGATAACAGTTGATATAGAACTATTAGAAACTATTTTATGGGGAAAAGGTTATCATCTCTTCATCGGTTATACAAGAAACGATCTACAAAAAGAAGAAGGATTAATAAGAGATTTTTTGAGTAGGAGGGTTGATGGAATAATTTTTGTAGTTGGACAGGAAAGAGAAATAAATAAAGAGATTGAAAAGATTATAAATAAGAAATACCCATTCATAACAGTAGGGAGATTTAGAAATTTGAAAACAGATTTTATTTCAACAGATTATTTTAAAGGAGGATATATTGCTGGAAAACATTTATATGAAAAAGGATATGAAAAATTTGGTATTTTATTTGGAGAAAAAACAGAAGATTTACCAATAGAAGAGAGAAAAAAGGGATTTTTAAAATTTGTGCAAGAAAAAAATTTGAACATCAAAGAATATTATATTAAAAAGGATTATTTCAGTAATATAGAAACTTTAATAGAAAAGACAGAAGAGATAGGTATGAAAATATTAAAAGATAAAAATAGGCCTTCTGCTATTTTTGCCTCTAATGATGAAATTGCTGTTGGGCTTGTAAAAAGTGCATTAAAACTTAGTATAAAAATACCTGAACAACTTGGAATTATTGGCTTTGACAATTCTCTATCTTCAATTATATCACCTATCCCAATAACAACTATCAGACAGAAAAAAGAAGTGATTGCAAAAAGAGCGGTTGAAAACATAATTAAAAAAATAGAGGGGAAAAGCAAAAAAATAGAAGAGTTTATAGAACCAGAATTAATAAAAAGAGAATCAACAGGTATCAGGCGGAAAAGTTTAAATTAGAGGGCAATCCTCGGGCCTGTTTAGAATAGATAAAAGGGGGTAAAATGCTAAAAAGCAGAAAAGACACTGGTTTTAACTATATGGTTTTGAGAGATGATATTACATTTTCCTCCTTCCTTTCCCATCCGCTATATAATAGGTGGATGATTATATATAAATTTTTATAGGAGGTGTAATATGAAACAAAAATTTTCAAATAGGTTCTTTCCAAAACCACATGGCTTTACTTTAATTGAGTTGTTAGTTGTAGTTGCGATAATTGCTATTCTTGCAGCAATGTTATTACCTGCGTTATTCACAGCGAGAGAAAAAGCAAAACAAGCAGTTTGTATGAATAATTTGAAACAAATTGGGATAGCCATCTCAATCTATGCCACCGATTATAATGAATTACTTCCTGCAGACCCTCATATCGGTCAGGTAGAATATTTTACTACTTCGCCAATACCTAATTTTTTCAAATCTATTTTACCATATATTAAAAATACAAAATTATTTACTTGTCCAACAGCACTCCCATATTCCTCATTTCCACCAACAAAAACAGATGATACCAATTATCAAATTAACCATGTGCTTTCGGGAAGAAAATTTTCTGTATGTAAATATCCTTCAAGTACTGTTATTATTCAAGAATGGAGATATAGAAGCAGATACCTCTTCTGTAGACCTGTTTATAATTCACCTCCTCCTACTGGAACTATATTATCTTATTGGCATTACTACGCTTCTGGTATTGAATACTATGGCGTAGTACATAATAATTATACAGGAGGTAATTATTTATTTTTGGATGGACATGTGGAATTTAAAAAATTAGGTTCTTTAAGAAGTGGAAATTTTGGTCTTGTTCCTGACCAAGCATATAGCAAGACAAATTCAATTAATCCCGATGGTGGAGGAAATTATACTTCTGCTTTTTAAGCGTATAAAATGAAGAAAAAAAGAATTAGATTTGACTATATGGTAGTAGTAGACAAATTACTATTATATTTTTTAATAATTCATTTTATTCCCTCCTTTCCCATCCGCTACAATAGGTATCGGATGATTATATATAAATTAAATTTTATAGGAGGTGTAATATGAAACAAAAATTTTCAAAGAGCAGGTCTCAAAACCTACATGGCTTCACATTAATAGAGCTGCTTGTTGTAGTGGCAATAATCGCTATTCTTGCAGCATTACTTTTACCAGCATTAAGTAAAGCAAGAGAAAAAGCAAGACAAGCAACATGTATAAATAATTTAAAACAGATAGGCCAGGCTTTCCTTATGTATGTTCAAGATAATGACGAATATATGCCTACAACATTTTATTCAGTTACACCACGAGGCCCTTACTGGACAGATCTTCTTTTGCCTTATCATAAAAATAAAAAGGTTTATCTCTGTCCATCTGTAAGAAAACCATCTATGTGGTTCGGTTATGGCTGTACTTATGGATATAACTGTTATTTGGGTTATTCTGTTGTTGATGGTCCTGTTTCTCATAGAGCATTCAAACAAATAAGTATGGTGGCAGATCCAACACAAACCATCGGTGTGATTGAATCTATAAATCCATGGGCTTATCCCTGGGATTTTAACGCAAATTATTCTATCCCTGAAAAACGACATGGAGATTTTCTTAATGTATTATGGGTAGATGGACATGTGAACTCCCATAAGCGAGATGAGATAGATGAACCATATCCACCAGCCGTTCCTTATAATGAAAATTTGCGTTACTGGACACCATGGGTAGATTAGTTTTAAAAAAATCCTTTTTAGGCAAGGTTTTGGTGGGATTACAAGGAGGGAAAATGTTGAAAATGATAGTTTTTAATATTTTTTTGCTGCTTCAATTCTTTTGGTTTGATTACTTTTTAAATGCTGCAGAAATGTTTAAAGAAATGGAATTGTCTGTCTCTAAGGAAAATTGTGAAATAAAGGCATTATTAAAAGTAGGAACACAAAAACATGGAATAACAATAACTTTATTATATGAGGATGGGATAAAAACGATCATCAACGCTTATTCAGGAGGCATTGGTGAACAGACAGATGCTTTTATAGAATTTCCTGAATTTAAAATTAAATACTTTGTAAAGCCAAATCTTAAATTTTATGAATTAGGGGATAGGAAACAAGAGATACTAAAAAATTGGGAGCAATTACCTGGTGCAAGCGAAGTATTTTTCCCATTTGTGATAAAAAAGATTAATAATTCAAGAATAGAATTCTGGATAAATGGAAGTTATGTTGGTTTTAATGAGAGAAATGCAAGATTAAAAAAAATTGTGTTTAAAACGAATGGAGATGCAGAAATAAAGGAGTATAAATGTGAAACCAGGATTGTAGATTCAATTTTTTTGCCATTGGATATAACCACTCATAATAATCCGGGAATAATGAAAAGTGTGAAACTACCATTTAAATCTGGGATTACTTATATTAATGGTGTGCCTTTTATAATTGGCAATGGAGAGAATTTTGATTTAGGTAATGTAAAAAACTACTCAAAAACACATTATGAGATTGATTTATATTTAAGCAGAACTCCTTTTGATGGATTACCTGAATTCCTCCATTATTCTGTCCCCCTTGACCAATATATAAGGGCATATGTTTTATGTGCTGTTGAAGATACGGCAGATAAGGAGCCAGTATTCACGGCAAGGCTAACACGTTATCATATTCAAGGTCGTGGAGATGCAATAGCAGATACAACTGTTTATCTTACTGAGGGAAATCTTAAAGAAAATATAAAGAAGAGTGGGGCGATAACATATTTTGATAAGGGAGGCAGAGAAAAAAAAGTCCCATTATATTTTGTAGAGGTTTTTTTAAAAGTTGGAGAAATACAAGATTTGGTTTATAACATGGGTGGAAACTATTTCAATGGAATGTTGTCTCAACCTGATTATCTTGATTTTGAAATATTAGGTAAAACTGGACCTTTAACTTGCCAATGGGACTTTACTCGGAAACCAGCGAATGATGTTAAAAGCGGAGTTCATATTTTTGCTATAACACTGGAAAGAACACCTATTATGATAAAAATTTTACCTGCACAGATAGGGAATATTTATGAAAAAAGAGAAAAGCCAGAGATGTTTGTAAATCTTTTCCCAAAGAAAAATGCAGAAAAATATACCCTGGCATGGGAAATACATGACTTAGACGGCAATCTTGTATCTCAGAATAAAAAGGAAATATTTTGTGAAAATATAAAAACAGAAACATTGATTGTTCCACTTCATGTTAAAGATAATGGCTGGTACAGTATAAAAATTTCTCTGTTTGACAGCAAAATTCGTCTCCTAATTGAACATCCTGCTTCTTTTGCAATACTTCCTGATGATACAAGAAAATCCAGTTATGAGTCGCCTTTTGGAACCTGGTGGTTTGGGGGAGCACATTTAGGAACAGAAGATCCTGAAATTGCAGGTCCTTTGTTTTTGAAGGCCGGCTTAAGACATTCTATTTTTTCCGAGGCCTGGCATCGCAATCTTTCCGAGCAATCAATGGCTAAATGGAAAGTAACTTCGTTTCAGGTCCCATGGTGGCGCGGGTGGAAACCTGAAGCTGATGTTGAAATACAATGCAAAAACTATGAAGATTGGGTCAGGTCTTATCTTGAAAAATGGCCTAATTGCAAATATGCACTTGTTTTTCATGAAAGTTATGGTGGTAACACCATTCCGCCAGAATTATATGACGCAAAACCACAACCAGCAGATGAAAAAAGAAATAAAGAGATAGAAAGACTTATTAGTATAGCATCTATGGCAACAAGGGTTTTAAGAGAAACATTTCCGGAAATAAAAATTGTCTTTGGGAACTGTAATTCAGTTTCAGATTTAGTTGCAGAATTTTTCAGAAGAGGATATCCACGAGAAAACATTGATTACTTTGGAATAGAAGCAGCAGGTCAAACATGGATGCCAGAAAAACTAATTGAATACGGAACTCAGGCAGCATGGTTTGTGAGGGAAACAGGAAGAAAGTTTGGTTATGAAATACCTGTGACCTCATGTTATGAGTGGATTTACAGGCAGGAAAGAGTTCTGGGTAGTAAAACACTTGCTGAATGGTACGTCCGTGATGCTTTAATTGCTCTTGCATACAGATTCCCAACTATTTCACTTGGACTTCTTTATGATGTTGGTAATTGTTATTATCAAACTTTATGGGGAGGAAGTGGTTTTTTAAAAAGATATCCACTTTTGTATCCTAAACCATCATATGTTGCAATCTCAAATTTAACAAGAATCATGGATGGAGCGATGTTTATCTGTAGAGTTCCAACAAACTCTTTTACTCTTTATGCTTTAGAATTTAAAAGGGACACTCAATTCATATATGCCATTTGGGTGCCGAGAGGCAATTGTGAAACAAAAATAAGATTTGAAAAGGATGGAGAAGTTGATGTTGAAGACCTGTATGGTAGGAAAAAATTATTTCAACTGAAAAACTATGAATTAAAATTGGACGCGAGAACAGATGTTCAATACATTATTAGCGATTCTCCGGTCTTAGAAATTTCTGCAGGGAAGAGGAATTTTTCTGAAAATAAAGCATTTGAAAAAGCAAAAGTAGTAAATAGAATGGATAATCTTTCAGAATGGGAAATACTGAAAGAAAAAGATGATCGTTTAGAAGTCCAACAAAGAGGATATCTTCCTTTAAGAACTCTTGGAAACTATATTATAAGAGAAGTTAAGGATTCAGAGAGAGGAAAGTGTTTAGAATTAGAGTTGATACCAAATAATAAACTCGCAGATATTTTAAATGAATACACAATTTTAAGATTGAAAAATCCTGTTATTATTAAAGGGGATCCAACAACTATTGGTGTTTGGGTAAAAGGGAATTCCAGTTGGGGAAGAGTTATGTTTGAAATAGAAGATGCAGAAGGTAAGACATTCCTTTCTTGTGGCACAGGGGGATGGGGTTGCGATATACATGATTGGCCATCTATAGCATCTATAAACTTTGATGGATGGTGCTTCATACAGTTTCCGATAACAAAGGCCTCTCCTCTTGATTATGATAAAATGGTGCCTGGTGGAGTTTCGGGACAATGGGTTGTTACTGGAGGAAAAAAGAGGGAGGTGATTTACCCAATAAAAATAAAAGGGATTGCGATAGAAATGTCAAAGAAAACTCTTGATCTCACAGAAATGGTACCTGTTAAAAATTTAAAAATAAGATTGAGTAATCTCTCTTATTATTAAGTAAGGATGTCTGAGGCGAGGTAAAGGGAACCAAAGATTAACCAGTTTTTTCCTGTCTTTTTTATGTATTTGTATGCCTCAGATGGATTTTCTATTATTTCTACCTTTTTTCTATTTCCCAATATGTTTTTTAAAATTTCTGGCTCTATTGCTCTATCTGAATTCGGTTTTGTGAAAATTATTCTATCTGTATATTTCTCAAAAATCTTTACCATCTTCTTATAGTCCTTATCTTTCAAAATGCCAACAAGGAATGAAAATTTTTTATCAGGAAATATTTTTCTTACATTTTTCATTAAATTTTTTACTCCATCAACATTATGTGCTCCATCAAGTATAATATATGGATTTTTTTGAAGAATTTGAAATCTTGCAGGCCAGTTTATATTTTTTAATCCCTCCCTAATATTCTCCTCTTTTATCCTATAACCTTTTTCCTTTAAAGTAAGGGATGCTTGAATTGCAATTGATAAATTTTCAATTTGATGTGTTCCAACAAGGTCTGTTTCCAATTCCTTAAATCTCTCCTTCCCATAAAAATTAAAAACCATCTTTTCAGGTAAAATAGAAACAAGAACACCTTTAAAGTCAATTCCATAAGTTAAAAGTTTACTTTCCTTTTCTACTGCTTTTTTCTTTATAACCAGATATGCATCATCCTTTTGTTTTGATGTTATTACAACAGTTTTCTCTTTAATTATTCCTGATTTTTCATTCGCTATTTCTTTATATGTTTTCCCAAGAAAATCAGTATGGTCAAGACCAATCTTTGTTATTATATTTAAAAAAGATGGTAAAACATTTGTTGCATCAAATCTTCCTCCCATGCCAACTTCACAAACAAGAATATCAATTTTATTATCGTAAAAATAAGAAAACGCAATTATTGTAAGTGCCTCAAAATATGTTGGATAAAGATGATAGGGTTGTTTTTCTATAATCTTCCTCAATTCCTCAATTTTTTTTATAAATTCTTCTTTTTCTATCTCTTTTTCATTTATTCTTATTCTTTCCCTTACATCAATTAAATGAGGGCTTGTATACAAACCAACTTTGTATCCAGATAATTGAAGAATTTTACTTAAACTTTTACAGACAGATCCCTTTCCATTGGTTCCAGCAACGAGCACAGAAGGAAATTTTTTATGAGGATTACCAAGTTTTTCAAGATAATAAATTGTTTTGTCAAGTCCGAGTTTAATCCCAAAATCACTTAAGGAATCAAGAAATTCTAAAGGAGAGATTTTATTCATAGATGGAAAATTCTTAAAATCTTTATTATTGTTTCTTTTAAATTTCTTCTGTCAACAACCATATCAATTAATCCATGTTCATATAAAAACTCAGATGTTTGAAAGCCTGGTGGAAGTTTCTGTTTAATTGTCTGTTCTATAACTCTTGGACCAGCAAATCCAATTAATGCTTTTGGTTCAGCAATTATTATATCTCCAAGAAAAGCAAAACTTGCTGCAACTCCTCCCATTGTAGGGTCTGTTAAAATAGAGATATATAAAATACCTGCTTTCTTCAATTTACCAATAGCGGCTGCTGTTTTTGCCATCTGCATTAAAGATATTACCCCTTCATACATTCTTGCTCCACCACCTCCGCCTGAAAAAGAAACAAGAGGTAACCCTTTTTCAATAGCAAACTCACATAATCTTGTAAATTTCTCTCCAACAACAGAACCCATACTACCCATAATAAAATGAGAATCAAGAACACTTAAAGCAACAGGGATGTCTCCAATTTCGCCAATACCTGTTATAATAGATTCTTTCATCCCTGTGTTTTTCATTTCTTCCTCAAGTTTTTCTTTATATGATTTTACTCCAACAAAATTTAATGGGTCATCTGATAATAGATTTGCCCATTTCTCTACAAAAGTCCCTTGGTCAACAATTGAATTTATTCTTTCTTTTGCTGTCATTCTAAAATGGAAGTTGCATTCAGGACAAACTTTTAAATTTTCTTCAAGTTTTTTTGTATAAATCAATTTCCCACATTTTTCACATTTTACCCAAATTTCTTTTTTTACTTCAACCTTTTCTTTTGGTGATATTTCAATATATTTTTTTCTTTTGAATATCATATTAGTCCAAACTCCTTTAATGTTTTCTTTATTTTTTCAACATTATCATTACTTGGTCCACATAAAGGAAGCCGCCATTCAGGATTGATCATTCCCATTAAAGAAAGACATGTCTTCACTGGTATTGGATTTGTTTCAATAAAAAGGATTTTAAAAATAGGAAAAAGTTTAAGGTGTAATTTTCTTGCATTCTCAAAATCACCTTTTAAAGCATATTCAACCATCTTTGAAACTTCAAGAGGAACTATATTTGAAGCAACTGAAACAACTCCTTTACCACCAACAGACATAATTGGCAAAGTTAAAGAGTCGTCTCCTGAAAGAACAACAAAATCTTTTCTTTTTATTAGAGTAAGAATTTTACTCACCTGGTCAAGAGAACCACTTGCTTCTTTTATGCCAACAATATTTTTTATTTCAGAAAGTTCTGCAACTGTTTCCGGTGCAATTGAAATACCAGTTCTTGAAGGAACATTATAGAGAATTAGAGGAATAGAAACAGCATTTGCAATCTCTTTATAATGTAAGAAAAGTCCTTTCTGTGTGGGTTTGTTATAATAAGGAGTTATTAGAAGTGCAGCATCTGCACCTACCTTTTCAGCGTATTCAGTCAACTCTATTGCCTCAATTGTATTATTTGACCCGGTACCAGCAATAACAGGGACTTTTTTATTTACATATTCAACAGTGAATTTTATTATTCCCTTATGTTCCTCATAACTTAAAGTCGCAGGTTCTCCAGTACAACCAGTTACTAAAATTCCATTTGTTTTTTTCTTTATTTGAAAATCAATAAGTTTTTTATAACTTTCATAGTCAATCTTGTTTTCTTTAATTGGTGTTACAATTGCAACAATCGCTCCTTTAAACATAAGAAACCTCCTTTGGTTATATTAGA
The DNA here is from genome assembly GCA_023818645.1 of Candidatus Omnitrophota bacterium. Taxonomy (GTDB): domain Bacteria; phylum Ratteibacteria; class UBA8468; order B48-G9; family JAFGKM01; genus JAMWDI01. The sequence continues at coordinate 9,443 of JAMWCJ010000030.1, forward strand.
AATATTATATCATCATAATTAAACCCAAATTCTTTTAATTTGTTGATTATCTTTCTTTTGTTCATTCTTAAATTTGATAAAAAACAACCATCTTCAACTTTTACATAAAGTTTTCTTTCTCTTTCATATAAAACATAACTTTTCCCTCTCTTTTTCTCATCTATTATTCTTGGCCATAAAACAGTTATATCAATATTTCTATCCTTTGTAGAAGACCTTTCAACTTTATTTAAAACTCTTTTTAAGATGCTATCTATTCTCTCTATTTCCATATTTTATTCTGTTTTTAATGGCATACAAACATATAAGAAATTTGAGTCCTCCTGTGGTTTCATCAAAACTGGTTTTGATGGTGAACTGAAAGAAAAAACAAAATTTTCTTTTTCTACAACCTGTAAAAAATCAATTAAAAAATCTGGTGGAAAAGCAATTTCTGTTTCCTCATTATTGTATGAAATATCAATCTTTTCCTGTGCATCTCCAATTTCTCCAGTAGCAGATAAGATTAAAAAGTCCTTCTTGAAACTTAATTTAACTTTATTATTTCTTTCTGTTGTAAAGAGTGAAATTCTCTTTAAAGAGGATAAAAATGCATCTGTATTAATTTGACAAACTTTTGTTTTTTTTATATCAGGAATAACTTTTTCATAATCAGGAAATTCTTCTGCTCCTGTAAGTAGTTGAGAAACAAATAAAATACTTGCTAAAGTTTTTTTGTTCTCATCTAATTTTATTGTTAAATTAGTTTGAAAAGATATATTATTTTTACCAATTAAAACCTCAACTTCTTGTTCATTTAATAAATTTATCATTTTTTTTATGAAATTATAAGATAGTAAAACCTTTGTATTATTTTTGAAAGGGGTTTCAAATAAAATAGAAAATAGTGATAATCTTCTTGTATCTGTTCCTACTAAATTAATAATATTACCTTTTATATCAAAAAGTCCTCCTCTAAATTGATGTCTTGGTTCTTCCGGATCAATACAAAAGATTATTTTTTTAAAACCTTCTTTTAATGTCTCACTTTTTATTTTGAAAGTTATATCTGAAGAAAATTTTGGTATTTTCGGAAAATCTTCTGTTTCCATTTCTATAAAAGAATATTGAGAGGTCTCTCCTATTATGTTGATATATTTTTCTTTTTTCTCTATTTTTATTTCTTTATTTTTGAACTGTTTTAGAAGAGAAATAAATTGTTTTCCTGGTACAACAGATTGTCCTTTTTCTTTTACTTCACATTCTAAATTTACTTTTATTGTGTTTTCAAGATCTGTTGCAATTAAAGTTAAATTATTATCTTTTCCTTCTAAGAAAATCCCTCCACAGATTGCCATTGTTGGTTTTGCAGGCAGAACATCTGAAATATACGCAAGACCAGTATTAAGAATTTCACTATTTATATTAACTTTCATTTCTATTCCTCCTTTTTTTTATATATAGTATAAATAGTTATTAGTGGAAAAAGATAAAAAAAATTATTGAAAACCTTGTTAATAAAAAAATTCCAATGTGTAAAACCTGTGAATTTAATGTTCATTTATTCTTTCTTTTATTTTTTCAATCGTATCTCTTAAACTTTTATCTTTTTCCATTAACTCTTTAACTTTTTTACAAGCATGTAAAACAGTTGTGTGGTCTTTTCCACCAAATTCAGACGCGATTGAGTTCAAAGAAGTATTTGTTAATTCTCTTCCAAGATACATTGCTATCTGTCTTGGAAGAATAACATTTTTAATTCTTTTTTTACTTTTTATCTCTTCTGGAACCAAACCAAAATATTCACATACTACATTCAATATTTGTTTAATATTTATATATTTTTTCTCTTTTTTTTCTGAACTATATACACCTTCAATAATCTCATCTATTAAATTTTTATTTAGTTCTCTATTAAGCAAATTTATATTTGCTATAATTCCATTCAAAACTCCTTCTATCAACCTTATATTTTCTTTTATTTTTTCTGCAATATAAAAAATAAATTCATCGGAAAGATTTAATTTCCTTAATTCACTCTTTTTCTTTATTATCGCAACTCTCGTTTCAAAGTCAGGGATTTGTAAATCAACTATAAGTCCCCATTCAAACCTGGAAACAAGCCGTTTTTCAAGAAATTTAATTTCTTTTGGTGGTTTATCACTTGAAAGAATAATCTGTTTCCTTTTATCATATAAGAAATTAAAGGTATGGAAAAATTCTTCCTGGGTTCCTTCTTTTCCTGCAATAAAATGGATATCATCTATTAAAAGATAGTCAAGATTTCTAAACTTGTTTCTGAATATATGAGTTGTCTTATTTTTTATACTCGTGACAAACTCATTTACAAAATATTCTGAAGGGATATATGCAATCTTTGCATTACTTTTCTCTTTTACAAAATGACCAATTGCCTGCATTAGATGTGTTTTACCAAGACCTACACCACCATACAGAAAAAGAGGATTATAAGCAACTCCTGGTGACTGAGCAACTGCAACACTTGCTGCGTGTGCAAGGCGATTAGATGGACCAACTATAAAGTTTTCAAAAGTATATTCAGGATTTAATGGTATTTCAAAAAAATCTTCTTTTATTTCTGAAGGTAAATCTATAGAATAAACTATTTCAAAATCTGGATTAAAACCGAAAGTTTTCTGAACCTCTTCTTTTAAAATTTCTATATATGGTAAAAAATTCTTTTCAAAACTTGAATTTGGGATTTCTACTTTCATTATATTCTCATTTATATCTACAAGTTTTACTGGCTTTATCCATAAATCAAAAGTTCTTGAATTGTTTATTCTTTCTTCAATATTTTTAAGAACTATATCCCACAACTTATAAACTTCTTTTTCCATTTTTTCCACAAGTTTTTACCAATTTTTATTCGTTTTTCCCACAACAATGTTTATATTTTTTCCCACTTCCACAGGGACATGGTTGATTTCTTCCTATTTTCTCTTTTTTTATTAGAATAGAAGAATTGTTACTCTCTTTTTTTTCATATAAATTATCTGATTGTCTCTGAGCAACCGGAACAACTTCTCTTTCTTCTCCTTTTGATATAGCAAACTGTTCGTATGTTTGATGAACAAACTCTTTCTTTTCTGTTTGTCTAACTTTAAGGGCTACTTTTTCTGTAATCTGTATTTTTAATAAATTGCCAATAATCTCCTCCTTAATAGATTTTAACATTTCCTGGAAATACTGGAAAGATTCATGTTTATATGCAATTAATGGGTCTTTCTGGGCATATGCTCTTAAACTTATACCTTCTCTTAATTCATCCATTGCTCTTAAATGTGCTTTCCATTTATTATCTATAACTTGCAAGAATACAAATTTTTTTAATTCTTCAAAAAAATCTCCAAGTTGGTTCTTTTTTTCCTGTAAGATTGAAAAGAAAGATTCTTTTACTTTTTCCTTAAAGTTTTCTCTCCATAAAAGATAATCCTTAATATTTTCCAAATTTTCAATTTCAATATTTATCCCAAAGGTTGTTTTAAAATACTTAATCATTCCATCTACTTTCCACATATATGGCTTTATTTTCTCATCACAGTATTCATCAAAAGAAGTTTCAACAATCTCTTCTATATATTCCTTTAAATATTCATCTAAGTTTTTGTTTTCAAGAATGTTCTGTCTTAAAGTATATATTATATTTCTCTGCTCATTTAAAACGTTATCAAATTCAAGAAGATTTTTTCTTATTTCAAAATTTCTTCCTTCAACTTTTTTCTGTGCATTATTTATCATCTTTGTTATTAAAGGATGTGTTATCTTTTCTCCTTCTGGCAATTTCCCCATAATCCCTTTCAATCTTTCTCCTCCAAAAATTCTCAAAAGGTCATCTTCAAGCGAAAGAAAAAACTTTGAAGAACCAGGGTCACCCTGTCTTCCAGCCCTACCTTTTAACTGATTATCTATTCTTCTTGCTTCATATCTTTCACTTCCTATAATATGTAGTCCTCCAAGTTCCACTACTTTTTTATGATCTTCTTCCCATGGCTTTTTGTATTTTTCAAGTAATTCCTTATAGATTTCCTTAAATTCTTCAGGGCTTTTTTCCATATCTTCTCTTATTTTTTTCCATTCTTCTTCATATTGACTTCTTTCTTTCTCATATTCTTCTCTTGCAAGATTTAATTGTTCTGTATATTTTTTCTGAACTTTTTCATATTCTCTTATTGTTTTTTCATATTCTTTTTCAATTTCTATATAATCCGGACAATATTTTTTATAAATTTCTTTTTCAATTTCTGCAAAACCCTCTTCTAAATTTTTGTAAAAAGAATATTCTCTATCTTTGAAATTAGAAAAAAATTCCTCATTTTCTAATTTTTCCATTGAATTTTTCAAGTTCTCCAGAAATTCAATATATCTATTTATTTTTTTCTTGCTCTTTTCTGCTTGTTCTGTAAAAAGAATTTCTGAATATATTTCTTCTAATGTTTTTAAATAAGAAAGACAGGTTTCCTTTAGTTCTTCTATAATTGGAAAACATATATTTGTTAGTTCCTTTTTATCTTTCTGATTTTCTAAATTTTCAAAAAGGGAATTTCTTTTTCCTTCTATATCTTCTCTCGTTTTAATATTGAATATTTTCTTTAGATAATTTTTGTAATTTATATATTCCCTAAAACTTTTTCCTGCTATTTCTCTTATCTCTTTGGTCTTTTCTGGTTTGTCCTTAAATTGAATATTTAATTCTTCCAATTTATTATTATTTGTTTCATATATAGTTTTTAATTTTAAAAGTTTCCCTTCATATTTTTTAAAAAGTCCATTTGATTTCTTTTCAAATATCTCTTTTTCAACTGTTTCCTTAACTGCTTTTTCTTTTTGATATAAGATTTTTTCTATTTCTGAAATCGTCTCTTTAAACTTTTTAATTTCTGTTCCTAAAGTTTTTTCAATTTCTTCTTGTCTTTTTCTATATTTTTCATCAATTTCATTTATTATATCTATAAAATCTATCTTTAAATCCCTCTTTGTCCTTTTCTTCTGCCATAAAATTTTTACTGTCTCTTCTCTTGCAATTATCTCTGGGTTCCCTCCAAGAATAATATCAACACCTCTACCTGCCATCTGAGTTGCTATAGTGACTGCTTTTGGTTTTCCTGCCTGTGCAATTATCGCTGCCTCTGCTTCATGATTTTTACCATGTAAGACCTTGTGGGGAATGTTTTTTCTATCAAGCATTTTACTTAATTTTTCTGCTTTTTCTATAGAAATTGTCCCAACAAGAACAGGTCTTCCTATCTTATATAACTCTTCAATTTCCTTTATTATCGCATTGAACTTTTCTTTCTCAGTTGTATAAATTTCATCATCGTATTCTGTTCTTTTTAATGGTTTGTTTGTTGGTATTACTATTACATCTAGTTTATAGATTTCTTTAAATTCAAGTGCTTCAGTTATTGCAGTCCCTGTCATCCCAGCGATTTTTTTATAAAGTTTAAAATAATTTTGAAAAGAGATTGTAGCAAGTGTCTGATTTTCGCTTTCTATTCTTACTCCTTCTTTTGCTTCAATTGCCTGATGAAGTCCATCTGACCATCTTCTCCCTGGCATTAATCTACCTGTAAACTCATCAACAATAATAACTTGACCATCTTTAACAACATATTCTTTATCTCTTTTAAAGAAATTGTGTGCTCTAAGTGCCTGATTTATATGATGAACAAGTTCTGTGTGTGTCCCATCATAAAGATTGCTAATATTTAAGAGTTTTTCACATTTTTTAATCCCTTCTTCTGTTAAAGTTACTGTCTGATTTTCTTCATCTACTACAAAATCTTTATCTTTTGAAAGTTTTCTTACAAGTCGGTCAACTTCATAATATAAGGAAGGGCTTTCTTCACTTGGACCAGATATTATTAAAGGAGTTCTTGCTTCATCAATTAGAATTGAATCAACTTCATCTATAATCGCATAATTTAAATTTCTTTGTACCTGGTCCTCTTTTCTCACTGCCATATTATCTCTTAAATAGTCAAAACCAAATTCACTTCCTGTTCCATAAGTTATATCACATAGATATGCTTCTTTTCTACTTACAGGTCTTAAATATAGAAATCTTGAATCAGGAGGAAGATGTGTAGGGTCAAACTTATAAGCAACTGAAGAATATCTATCTTTCGTCTCTCTATAAGAAACAATACATCCAACAGAAAGTCCTAAATAATCATAAATAGGTCCCATCCATTGGGTATCTCTTTTTGCAAGATAATCATTTACAGTTACAAGATGACAGCCCTCTCCTTTTAGAGCATTTAAGAATAAAGGTAAAGTTGCTACAAGAGTTTTCCCTTCACCTGTTGCCATTTCTGCAATTTTCCCTAAGTGTAGAACAATCCCTCCTATTATCTGAACATCAAAATGCCTCATATTCAAAGTTCTTCTTGCTGCTTCCCTTACAAGTGAAAAGGTATCTACTATAAAATTATCAATTGGTTCTCCTTTGGAAATGAGTTTTTTTATCTCTTCTACTTTTTTAAGCATCTGGTCTCTTGTTAAGTTTTTAACTTCGTCTTCTTTTTCATTTATTTTTTTCAAAAGTTCAATTAAATTTTGGAGGAATAAAACTTTTTCTCTGTTAAGAAATGTGCTTAAAATATTTCTTGTTCCAGGATTAAGAAATCTTAATCTTGATAATAAATCTTCGTAATAATTCATATTTCCCTCTTTTAAAGGAAGAGTTTTTTAAAATTAATTTTCAATTGCCGGGGGGCAGAATCGAACTGCCCACGCCAGCCTTTTCAGGGCTGCGCTCTACCACTGAGCTACCCCGGCTCCGATAAAAATAAATTACCAGTTTATAAATTTTTTGTCAAGTTTTAAATTTTGGTTTAAAATTTAATAGATATGACAAGAAGGCAATTGAATATAAGAATTTTTGAAGGAAAGGCAGATAAAGTTTTATGGCAACCACGACTTGAAACATGGATATATTATAATAGAAAAAACAATTCTCTCCCTGATAGTTTTAAAGACCTTTCCAATTTTCAAATTTATGACCAACTTGGCTGTTCTGTAAGATATGGGGTTCATAGTGGTTTGTTTGAATATAATGAGGAACCCTTTGAAACTTTTGAAAGAATTATAGATGAAAACCATACAGAAATAGTTTTAAGAACAAAATGGGGTGATTTAAGAACAGTTTATCAGGTAGTAAAAGAAACAGAAAATAGAAGAATAGTAAAATTTCCTGTTGAAAATGTTCATCAACTTAAAATTCTTACAAATTTAATCAGAAATAAAAGATATGTTTTTGTTAAAGAAATTTTTAATGAAAGTGATAAAAGATTGGGTGAAAGGGGGGCACCAACAATTTTTCTTTCAAGTTCAGGGTTTACCGACCTGATAAAATTTTATGCAGGACTTTTAAATACATTCTATTTACTTTACGATTATCCAAAAGAATTTGAGGAATATCTTGATGCTTGTGATGAGAGAGATGAAAGGATGATAAATGAGGTCTTGAAATCTGACTGTAAAATCTTTAATCTTGGAGACCATGCAACAAATGAATTTACTCCTCCTCCAATACTTGAAAAGTATCTTTTACCAAGGTGGCAGAAGATCTCGGCAATATTAAGAAAAGAAAACAGATTTGTTCACAGTCACTGGGATGGGAACTCAAAATTAATCTTAAAATATATAAAATTTTCTGGTCTTTCAGGTATAGAGGCATTAACTCCCTATCCGCAATGTGATATGGAACTTTCCGAGATAAAACAAGCAGTTGGAGATGAAATTGTTGTTCTTGATTTGATACCTGCTATCTTCTTTTTACCCTCTTATTCAACTGATTTTGTTTTAGATTTTACTAAAAAAGTTATAGATATGTTTTGCCCAAAATTAATCCTTGGTGTATCTGATGAACTCCCTCCTTTTGGAGAAATTAAAAAAATTGAAAAAATTTCTGAATATATTTATAAACAATTTGGAACTATAGAATGATAAAAGTTGCTCTTTTAGGTTATTCAGGTAGTGGTAAAACATATATTTTTAGACAGATTACAGGGAAAAGCGAAGAAATATTTGATCCCTTTAAACCAAATGTTGGAATTGGAATATATAAAGATGAAACTCTTGAAAAAATAAAAGAGATTATTAAACCAAAGAAAGTTGTTTATCCTGAATTTGAAATATATGATTTTAAGGGTTTTCCAGAAGGTCAAGGTTTTCCACATAACTATTTTAAAAACTTTTTTGAGTCAGACATTCTTCTTTTAATTGTGAAAAATTTTTTAGATGAAACCAACCCTCAGGAAGAATTGGAGTCATTGATTATGGAACTTATTTATCATGATATAGAAAGAGTTGAAAGCATAATTGAAGCAAGAAAAAGAGAAAATTTTGGGATTGAAATATGGGAAAAGTGCCTTGATTTTTTAAAAAAAGAGAGATTATTGAAGGATATAGATATAGATAAAAAACAATTACTTGGAGCAGAATTGATAACATTAAAGGAGATTCTAATTTTTTCAAATGGAAATAAAAAAGAGATAAAGACAAAGTTCCCAATTATATATGATTTGAAGGAGATTTATAAAGGTATTTTAGAGGTTCTGGGGATGATTACTTTTTACACTATAAAAGGAGATATTGCACAAGCATGGGTTATTCCTAAAAATTTAACAGCAAAATCTGCGGCAGGCAAAATTCATAAAGATATTGAAAAAGGTTTTGTAAAAGCAGTTGCATTAAATTTTAAAGAGTTTATTGAAATAGGTGACTGGAATAAAGCAAAAAATATGGGTATTTTAAAATTCCTTGGTCCAAACTCACTCATATCCGATGGCGACATAATAGAATTCTACTTTACCAAATAAAAAATCATAGAAGAGATTTATTTATTTCAAAAATTTCAATGTATTTGTTAGAAAAGAGGAGTTTAAATATTTGAGGATTTTCTTCTATCCATTTTTTTTCTATTTGTTCTTGATTTTTTATTATTACCCATTCAATCTTTTTATCTCTAATCCCTGAAATCCACTTTTCAAAATCAGAGTCTTGTCTGTATAAATCTTCAACTGGTTGTTGAGGAAATTTGATTTTTTTTCTATATTTATAAACAGGCAATGTTTCCACTGAATTTACTGATTGATAAAAAAGATTGTTTTCTAAATTTTTTCCATAAAGTGGATATATGAATAAACTCCCTATATAAGCAATATTTTTACCTTTTCCTGATTTTTCCTGAACATATTCCCAAATTTCCGCTTCTTTACTATAAAAACTCTTCCAAAATTCAAATTTTGTTTTTTGGTATATCTGTTCTGTTAAATCAATTTGAAAAAAGATAAAAAGAAAAATTGAAAAAATAAAAAGGAAATAAAAAACTGGCTTTTTGAAATAAGAGATTAATATAAAGGGGACTACAAAAAAAGAAAAAATGATTAGAAAATTTAAAAAGAATAAAGATGGAAAAACATAAAGGAGTAAATACAGAAATACAGAAAGAAAGAAAACTTCAAATTTAAAAAATGGATTAATTAAAGAAATTGATAGAACTGTATAAACTGGTAGAAAATGTCTTATCTGGTAGTAATGAGTTGGTATAAGAATAAGATAAAGTAAAATTGAAAGAGGAAATGTTAAATAAAAGATTAATAATTGTTTGTTTTTAAAAGAAAGAAATAAAGAAATTAAATAAAATGAAAGAAGGATTGTTTTTAAAGTTTTTGATGGGTCTATATGAAGGTGTGAAAAAGCAAGAATTTTTAATAATAGTTTTAATTTTTCTAAAAAAGGGGTTTTAGAATATATATATGAACCAGCAAATATGGTAAGATTTCCAAAAGAAATTTCTGCTGGATAGAAAGGATTTCCAGTTAAAAAAAGATTTCGCCAGTAAGAAAAAAAACCAAAAAATAAAAGATAAGAGACAGAAAAATAAAAAAACTTTGAGAATTTTTGCGTTTTTTTTAAAAATAAAAATGGTAATGTTAAAATCCAGAAGATTAAAGAGAGGGTTTTGGTTGAAATAAGTAGTGCTGAAGAAAATAATCCAATTGTTATGTATTTTTTTTCAGATTTTTTAAAAAAGTAAAGAGTTGAAATAAATGTTGATGCCATAATTAAATCAACAAAGCACATAGATGCTTCTTTTAAAACTGGTTTTAGGAGAGAAAAACATATAGCAGATAAAGAAGAAAGGAAATCAGAAAACCCAAATGATTTACAGATAAGAAAGATTGAGAAGCAGGCAAGAATGAGAAAAGGATATTGAGTAAACTTTAAAAGAAATTCTTTTTTTGAAAGAAGTGTAAAAAAATAAAAAATCTCTCCACCAATTGGATAATATGTCATTGAGATATCTGTGAAATAAAGGTTTGGCAAAGATATTGAACCTGTTTTATAATAATGGACAGCAAATGGCAAATGATATAAAAGACCATCTGTTACTAAAGGCGGTAGAATTAGAAGATTTAAGATATACAAAAGATGAAGAGAAATTGTGAGAGACAAAAGGAAAGAAATAGATAAAGGGAGTGTTTTTAATTTTGGTAGTTTTAAATTCTTTATTTTTGGCATTAAAAAAAGAAATATTACTAATAAGAAAATTAAAATGTATTCAGGATATAAAATTTTAAGAAGACCAAGAATTATTGAAATTCCAAGGATTTGAGAGTAGAAAAAGATTAGAAATATTGTAAAAAATTCAATTAAAACCTGACTGTTAAAGACGCCTGCAAGTAAAAAACTATTTAAAGATAAAAAAACTAAATTTAAGATAAACACTTTATTTTATTATTATCCCTGCATATCCAACAACTTGTGAATAGTCCTTAGATGTTTCTGCACTTGTTGTATAATAAACAAGTTCTCCTTTTTTAGCACCAAGAATTTTTGAAGCAACGATACTTACAATAACTCCAGAATAACCACACATAGATACATCTTTTTCTTCAATCCTTCTAATGACTTCATCTTCGTCTAAATCACATATCGCCTCAATAACATAATTGTCTTTTTCTTCTGCAATTTTTTGTGGTTCATAATGGGTCATATCAGAACTTGCAATTATTAAAAAATCTTTTTTGCTCTCTTTAATAAGTTGTGCAATTGTTTCTCCTATTTCATACCATGCAGGATTATCCACATAACCCATTAAAGTTATTGGAACTATTTTAAAATCAGTTTTCAGAAATTGTAAAAACGG
>JAMWCJ010000115.1 GCA_023818645.1 Candidatus Omnitrophota bacterium
ATGTCCAGTAGGTGCTTTATATATTGATAGGGATACATACCAGGTTAAATTCCAGCCAGAAAAATGTATTGCATGTGAATTGTGTATAAAAGGATGTCCAACAAAAGCAATGGTTTCAACAATTTAACTTTTATATTAATGATATGGAGAAAAAAATAAAAGCTATTGTACTTTTATCAGGAGGACTGGATAGTTCTCTTGCAACAAAGATTATTATTAATCAGAATATAGAATTGATGGCGCTCAACTTTTTTACTCCATTTTGTAGATGTAATAGAAAAAAAGGTTGTAATTCTGTCGCAAAATATTTTACAGAAAAAATTGGGATTCCAATTAGAAGGATTTTTATTGGTGAAGAATATTTTAAAATAATTAAAAATCCAAAATATGGTTATGGAAAGAATTTAAATCCTTGTATTGATTGTAGAATTTTAATGCTAAAAAAGGCAAAAGAAATTATGAAAAACGAAAATTTTTCTTTTATAGTAACAGGAGAAGTTTTAGATCAAAGACCGAAATCCCAAACATTAAAAGCACTTAAAATAATTGAAAAGGAAACAGGACTTGAAGGGTTAATAGTAAGACCTCTTTCTGCTAATTTATTACCAGAGACAATACCAGAAAAGATGGGATGGATTGATAGAAATAAATTATTGGCTATAAAAGGGAAAAGTAGGAAGATGCAGATTTTTTTAGCTGACTTTTATGGTATTAAAGATTATCCATGTCCTGCTGGTGGATGTCTTTTAACAGACCCTTCATTTTCAAAAAGGATGAAAAATTTGATTGAACTGGGAAATGTTAGTTTAAAAAATGTTGAACTTATAAAAATAGGCAGATATTTCAAATTAACACCAACTACAATTTTAATTATTGGAAGAAACGAGTCGGAGAATAAGAAAATTTTAGCACTAAAAGAGATAGATGATATAATAATTAGAAGTGAAGATTCAAAAGTAGTTGCTGTGTTTAAAGGTTGCATAAATAAAAATATAAAAATTTTTTCTTCAAGTATAGTTGCAAGGTATATTAAAAATTTTGATGATTACAAAAAAATTTTAATTGAAAGTAAATATGGACAAGAGATATTAAATGTGAAACCAATAGAAGAAATTCCAGATAAAATGTATGTTTAAAAAAGGAGATAAAATGATATACCTTGATTACAATGCAACAACACCTACTGATCCAAGGGTTATAAAGGCAATGAAAGAATATTTTTTTGAAAAATTTGGCAATCCAAGTTCAATTTATGAGATAGCAAGAGAAAATAGAAGAGATATAGAAAAAGCAAGAGAAAAAGTTGCTGATTTAATTGATGCAAATTCTGATGAAATATTTTTTACTTCTGGTGGCACAGAGAGTGATAACTGGGCAATAAAAGGAGTTGCTTTTGCTTTAAAAGACAAAGGGAATCATATAATTACAAGTCAAATTGAGCATCATGCAGTTTTAAATACTTGCAAATTTTTAAATAAAATTGGATATGAAATTACATATGTGCCAGTTGATAAATATGGAGTTGTTGATATTGATTTTATAAAAAAAGCAATAAAAAAAGAAACAATTTTAATAACAATTATGCATGCAAATAATGAGATTGGGACAATTCAACCGATAGAAGAAATAGCAAAAATAGCCAAAGAAAATAATATATATTTTCATTCAGATTGTGTTCAAACAGTTGGTAAAATCCCAATTTCAGTTAAAAAACTTGGAGTTGATATGCTTTCTCTTTCTGCACATAAATTTTATGGGCCAAAAGGAGTAGGAGCAATTTATATAAGAAAAGGGACAAAAATTGAAACATTAATTCATGGAGGGGAACAGGAAAAAGGCAAAAGAAGTGGAACTTATAATGTACCAGGGATTATTGGTCTTGGTAAGGCAGCAGAAATAGCAAAAGAAGAAATGGAAGAAGAGATGAAAAGAGTTAAATATTTAAGAGATAAACTTGAAAAAGGAATAATAGAAAAAATACCAGAAATTGTTATAAATGGTCATCCAGAAAATCATCTTTATAATACATTAAATTTATGTGTGAAATATATTGAGGGAGAAAGTATACTTTTAAAGCTTGATTTTGAAAAAATTTATGTTTCAAGTGGTTCTGCCTGTACATCTGGTTCACTTGAGCCAAGTCATGTTTTACTTGCATGTGGTATTCCTCATGAAATTGCTCATGGTTCTTTAAGATTTTCACTTGGTAAATATAATAAAGAAGAAGATGTTGATAAAGTTCTTGAAGTATTGCCAAAAATAGTTGAGGAATTGAGAAAAATTAGTCCATTTTGGGAGAAAAAATGATAGAAGAAATTTTAAAGTTGAAAAAAGAAAAGGGAGCGATAATACTTGCACATAATTATCAAATTCCTGAAATTCAGGATATTGCTGACTTTGTTGGTGATTCACTTGAACTGGCAAGAAAGGCAAGTGAAGTTAAAGAAGCAAAAATAATTGTATTTTGTGGAGTTAAATTTATGGCTGAGACAGCAAAAATTCTCTCACCAGATAAAAAAGTTTTATTACCTGATTTAGATGCTGGTTGTCCTTTAGCAGATATGGCAAGATATGAGGATGTTTTAAATATGAAAGAAAAATACCCTGATGCATGGATTATTTCATATGTTAATACAAATGCAGATGTAAAATCAATAACAGATGTATGTTGCACAAGTGCAAATGCTTTCAAAGTTGTAAAGAATGTTCCTGCTAATAGAATTATATTTTTACCTGATAAAAATTTATGCTTTTATGTAAAACAGAAAGTTCCAGAAAAAGAAATAATATGTTGGGAAGGATATTGTTTTGTTCATAGGAAATTTACCATTGATGAAGTAAAGAAAGCAAGAGAAAAATATCCTTCTGCAGAAATAATTGTTCATCCAGAATGTGACCCTGATGTTCAAAAACTTGCAGATGGTATTTATTCAACATCTGGTATGATTAGAAGAGCAAGAGAGTCAAATTCAAAAATATTTATAATAGGAACTGAAGAAGGATTAATTCATCGTCTAAAAAAAGAAAATCCTGATAAAGAATTTTATTCTCTTGGTTCTGGTAAAATATGTCCAAATATGAAAAAAATAACAATTGAAAAACTCTATATATCTCTAAAGGAAGAAAAGTATGAAATAAATTTACCAAGTGATATAATTGAAAAAGCGAAAAAATCGCTTGAAAGGATGTTAGAATATATTTAAAAAAAGAAAAAAATGGATTATACAGAGAAAGTTCTTGAATATTTTAGAAATCCCAAAAATATGGGTAGAATAGAAAATGCAGATGGGATTGGGAAAGTTGGTAATCCTATTTGTGGAGATGTTATGTGGATATATATTAAAGTTGGGAAAAATGAGAAAGGAGAAGAGATAGTAGAAGATATAAAATTTGAAACATTTGGTTGTGCTGCTGCAATTGCAACAAGTTCAGTTATAACAGAAATTGCTAAAGGAAAAACATTAGAAGAAGCAGAGAAAATATCAAATAAAGATGTGGTTGAATTTCTTGGAGGCCTTCCACCAATAAAGAAACATTGTTCACTTCTTGCTGAAGAAGGTCTTAAATCAGCAATAGAAGATTATAGAAAGAGAGCAAAAGAAAAAAATGAGAAATTATAAATTAGATAAGAAATCTCAAGTTAAAAAAGGATTTACTCTGATAGAATTACTTTTTGTAGTTAGTATCATAAGTATTCTTTCAGCAATATTATTATCTGCATTAAAGAAGGTAAGAGAAAATGCGAGAAAAGTAATATGTATGAATAATCTTAAGCAAATTGGAATTATATTTTTTATGTATATAGAAGATTATGATGGTTATTTTCCCGCATATCAAGACCCTTTCCCTGAAGGATACTGGTTATGGATGGGTCGTGGATGGAGATTACTACTAAAGCCATACATTAAAAAAGGAATTTCAGAAAAAGACCCAAGTATACTATATTGTCCTTCTGATAAAACAGCACCTAAAAAATATGAATCAACTTCATATGGATATTCAATGAGTTTTTACCATACTCCTGAACAAATAAATCAAATGATAGATAAAAGTTATACCTATGATCCAAATAAAATTATGCCAACTATTGGACAGAAAATATCTCAGGTTAGAAATCCATCAAAAAAAATATTAGTTGGAGAATGGTTTGATAATCATACAGGAGGGAATAATGGTTGGTGGAGTTGGAATGGAAGCAGAAATTATCTTTTTGTTGATGGACATGCTGAATTTATAAAAGCAAAAGATATTTTACCTGGAAATGATAATTATCCAGATCCGAATTTAACCAAGGATGGAATTTT
>JAMWCJ010000031.1 GCA_023818645.1 Candidatus Omnitrophota bacterium
ATCTTTTCATTCTCATATCCAACTTTTTTTAAAAAATTTGAGAAAATTTTTGTTTTTGGTTTTTCAATACTATCTATTTTCACTAATATTATTCTATTTTCAATAATTTTGTCTCTCATTGCTTCAGTAAGTGCTTTTCTTCTAACTTTTTTTGGCAAGTTTATATAATAATCTCTTGGTTTAGGTCCAAAAGCAATCCCTCCATGTCTCCATATTGGATTTCTTATTGAACCAACCCTTGCTCTCCCGGTACCCTTTTGTCTCCAAGGCTTTCTACCACCACCGCTTACTTCTCCTCTTGTTTTTGTTGAATGAGTCCCAAGTCGCTGATTTGCTAAATAACTAACAGTATAATAGTACAATACATCTTTATTGATCGGCTTTTTTACTATATCTTCTGGAATCTCTTTTTCTCCTACCAGTTTTCCTTCAATATCATAAACATTAATTTTAACCATTTTTTACTTTCTTTTTAATTGCTTTTTTTAAAATTAAATATGAATTTGATGGACCAGGAACAGCGCCCTTAACCATAATCAAATTTTCATCATTTAAAATTTTAATTATCTTTAAATTTTGAATAGTTACCTTTTGAGATCCCATATGTCCTGCCATTCTTCTTCCTTTTAAAACTCTTTGAGGTGCAGTTGAACCAATTGATCCAGGCGCTCTATGAGACATAGAACCATGTGTTGCTGGGCCTCCATGAAAACCATGTCTTTTTACAACTCCTTGAAATCCCTTACCAATTGAATTTCCAGTAACATCTATATAATCACCTTCTTTAAAAATATCTATTGAAATTTTATCTCCTATTTTAAAGTTTTTAATCTCTTCCCCGTTTACTCTAAACTCCTTTAAAATTTTTAATAAAGGTAAATTCCTTTTTTTAAAATATCCAATTTCTGGTTTTGTTAATTTCTTCTCATCAACTTGTTCAAAGCCAACTTTTACTGCATAGTATCCATCCTTTTCTATTGTTTTTAAATCAACAACATAACCTTCTTTATATTCAATTAGAGTAACAGGAATAACTTCTCCATCTTCTTTAAAAATTTGTGTCATTTTTAATTTTTTCCCAACAATCCCTATTCCCATTTTAATCCTCAACTTTCTTTCATTTCAACTTCAACTCCTGCTGGTAAATTTAATTTACTTAACGCGTCAACAGTTCTTGGCGTTGGATCAATTATATCTAAAAGTCGTTTATGTATTTTTAATTCAAACTGTTCTCTACTTTTTTTATTGACATGCGGAGACCTCAAAACAGTATAAATTTCTTTTTTTGTTGGTAAAGGAACAGGCCCATTAATTCTCACGCCTGTTGACCTCACAATTTCAATTATCTCTTTAACAGACCTGTCAAGCAATCTGTGATCAAATGATTTCAGTTTTATTCTTATTCTTCTACCTTCCATTTTTCTTTCCCATTAACCTTTGAAAAAAAAATTATTATATCATCTTTTTTTAATAAATGCAAATTTTCTTATTCAATTATTTCTGTAGTAGCACCAGCACCTACTGTTTTACCTCCCTCTCTTATAGCAAACCTTTGACCTTTTTCTAATGCTACTGGATATATTAACTTTATCTCCATCTCTATATTATCTCCAGGCATCACCATTTCTACTCCCTCTGGTAACTTTATCTCACCTGTTACATCTGTCGTCCTTATATAAAACTGTGGCCTATACCCTGTAAAAAATGGTGTGTGCCTTCCTCCTTCCTCCTTCTTCAATACATATACCTGAGCCTTAAATTTTGTATGCGGTGTTATACTACCTGGCGCTGCTATAACCATACCCCTCTCTATCTCATCCTTCTCTATACCCCTTAATAATACACCTACATTGTCTCCTGCTACCCCTTCATCTAATTCCTTCCTGAACATCTCTAATCCAGTAACTACACTCCTTTTTACCTCATGACTTAATCCTATTATCTCTACCTCATCACCTACTTTCACCTTCCCCCTCTCTATCCTCCCTGTCGCTACTGTACCTCTACCTGTTATACTAAATACATCCTCTACCGCAAGTAAAAACGGCTGATCTATCACTCTCACTGGCTCCGGTATATAACTGTCAGCACTATCCATTAACTCCCATATCCTACCACACCACTCACACTCCCTCTTCCCACATCCACACTCTAATACCTTTAACGCACTACCTTTTACTATGGGTATCTGCTCCCCTGGAAAACCATACTTACTTAATAACTCCCTTATCTCTAACTCAACTAACTCAACTAACTCCTTATCCTCCATCATATCCATCTTGTTCATAAATACTACTATCGCTGGAACATCTACCTGCCTGGCTAATAATATATGCTCCCTCGTCTGTGGCATAGGACCATCAGGAGCACTCACTACAAGTATCGCTCCATCCATCTGCGCTGCCCCTGTTATCATATTCTTTATATAATCAGCATGCCCAGGACAATCTATATGAGCATAGTGACGCTTGTCTGTCTCATACTCTATATGCGCTATGTTTATCGTTAATCCTCTCTCTTTCTCCTCTGGAGCTTTATCTATCTCCTCATATTTCGTAAATCTCGCCTTCTTCTCTTTCTCCAATACCAATGTTATCGCACTGGTTAATGTCGTCTTACCATGATCAACATGCCCTATCGTGCCTATATTCACATGCGGCTTTGTCCTTATAAATTTCTCCTTAGCCATTATCATCCTCCTTTTTGTTTAGTAAAAGATTTAGGAAATACCTATACCTACTATTTTTTTAAATTCCTCATCAGACACTGATTCATAATATAATGGTTCTATTATAAAACTTCCTCTTCCCTGTGTCAAGGACCTTAGAATTGTTGAATAGCCAAAAATTTTTTTAAGAGGAACATTTCCATTAATAATCCCTGTGCTTCCATGAATTTCAATACTGGTAACTTTCCCATTTCTTGTTGTAAAATCCTGTATAACATCTCCAAGAAATACTTCTGGTGTTAAAATCTCTATTCTCATTATTGGTTCAAGAATTATTGGGATACCATTTTTATAGGCATTCTTGAAAGCAATTACAGATGCAACCTTATAACCAAAATGAGTTGAGTTTTCAGGATTAAATTTCGCATCAATAAGATTAACTTTTATGTCAATGATAGGAAACCCATAAATACCAACCTCAAGACATTCTTTAATCCCCTCTTCTATTGATGGAACAAATTCAAGTGGTAATTTATCTTTATTAACAAGATTGAAAAATTTAAACTTTTCACCTTTCTCTGCTGGTTCAAGTTTTAAAACAACATATCCATAGTTTAATTTATCACCGATCGTATTCAAAAATTCCCCTACTCCTTCACATGGTACAGAAATCGTTTCTCTATATGCAACTTCAGGCTTACCAAGTCGCAACTGTAATTTATATTCTCTTTTCAATCTTTCAGCAATAACTTCTAAATGTAACTCACCCATACCCATTAAAATTATCTGTCCAGTTTCTTCATCAATTCTAACTCTCAAAGTTGGGTCTTCTTCCAAGATCTTTTTCACTGTTTCATAAACTTTCTGGTATTCCCCTTTTATTTTTGGCTCAATTACTGAGTAAATTACTGGCTCTGGAAAATTTATTGACTCAAAAATAACAGGATTTGATTCCTGACTCAATGTATCTCCTGTATATGTATCTTTTAAACCAATAATACCAACTATATCTCCTGCAATTGCTTCACCTATATTAGAAAACTTGTTTGCATGGATCTCAAGTATCTTTAAAACTTTTTCTCTTTTACTCCTTGAAGCATTTAAAACTGTATCTCCCCTTTTTATCTTACCTGAATAAATCCTTGCATAGAAAATTTTGCCTAAATGGATATCATTATATATTTTAAAAATGAGTGCTGAAAATTTTTCATCAGGTAATGGTTTTCTTATTTCTTTCTTTCCTGTTACTGGATTTATACCTTTAATTTCTCCTCTGTCTAATGGCGAGGGTAAATAATCACAAACAGCATCAAGAAGTAAAAGTGTCCCTTTATTTTTTAATGAAGAACCACAAAATGTAGGAAAAATTTTACAGTTAAAAGTCCCTTTTCTTATTGCTTTTTTCAACAATTCTTTTGAAATATTATCTCCATTAAGATATTTTTCCATAATCTCCTCATCTATTTCAGCAAGTTCTTCAATCAATTTAATTCTATATTTTTCAAGTATTTCTTTATAATCATCATCAACTTCTTTTATTTCTGCCTCTGTCTCTAATTCAGAATTATAAAAAATTGCCTTCTGTTCAATAATATCTATAAGACCAATAAATTTATCTTCTTTCCCTATCGGTAATACAAGAATTAATGCCTTTGAGCCAAGTTTCTTTTTAATATCGTCAATAACTCTGAAAAAATCTGCTCCAACTCTGTCCATCTTATTTATATAAATAATTTTTGGGACATTATATTTTTCACTTTGACGCCATACAGTTTCTGACTGTGGCTGAACTCCTGCAACTCCACAGAATATTCCAATTGCTCCATCAAGAACTCTCAAAGACCTTTCAACTTCAACAGTAAAATCTACATGTCCTGGTGTATCTATAATATTTATTTTATGGCCTTTCCAAAAACAAGTTGTCACTGCTGCCTGTATTGTTATACCTCTTTCTTTTTCCTGATCCATCCAATCCATAACTGCTGTTCCTTCATCAACATCTCCAATTTTATATGTCTTACCTGTATAATAAAGAAATCTCTCTGTTGTCGTTGTCTTTCCAGCATCAATATGTGCAATTATCCCTATATTTCTTACCTTTTCAATCATAATAAAAAACCTTTTTATACAGGATAAATTTTTATTAATTTTGAGATATCACCATCTATAATGAGCAAATGCTCTGTTAGATTCTGCCATTTTATGAGTATCTTCTTTCTTTTTTACACTCGGACCTTCTCCTTTTGCTGCTTCAAGAATTTCATCTACAAGACGTAATGCCATTGGTTTTCCCTTACGATTCCTCGCTGATTCAATTATCCATCTAATTGCAAGAGATAAACTTCTATGAGGAGGAACTTCCATTGGTATCTGATATGTAGCACCTCCAACTCTTCTTGGTCTAACCTCAAGTTTCGGTTTAACATTATTTAACGCTTTTTTAAATACACTTAAAGGGTCTTGATTTGTCTTTTCTTTAATTATATCCATTGCTGTATAAAATATTTTATATGCAATTGTTTTTTTTCCATCCCACATCAGTTTATTGACAAATTTTGCTACTTCATAATCGTTATATTTAGGGTCAGTTTCAACCTCTCTTTTTTCTGCTCTTTTTCTCCTTGGCATTTTCAACCCTCCTTTTTCTCTGCCTTGGGTCTTTTTGTTCCATATTTTGACCGTGATTTCTTTCTATTCTCAACTCCTAAAGCATCAAATACACCCCTAACTATATGATATTTTACTCCTGGAAGATCCTTAACTCTGCCACCTTTAACAAGAACAATTGAATGTTCCTGAAGATTGTGTCCTATCCCAGGAATATAAGCAATTACTTCTTTACCATTGGTTAAACGAACTTTTGCTATTTTTCTTAATGCAGAATTTGGCTTTTTCGGTGTCATAGTTTTAACATATAAACAAACTCCTTTTTTAAAAGGATTACTTTCAAGTGCTGTTGATTTTGTCTTTTTTTCTTTTGGTTTTCTTTTTTTTCTTAATAGTTGATTAATTGTTGGCATGATACCTCCTATTTTTTATACTCAAATTCTTCAACTTTTTCCTTTTTTGTTTCAAAAACTCCTGTTCCTGCTGGTATTAACCTACCAAGAATAACATTTTCTTTTAATCCCTCAAGATAATCCTCTGCTCCTAATACTCCTGCATTAGTTAACACCTTAATTGTCTCCTGGAAAGATGCCGCAGAAATGAAACTTTCACTACCAAGAGCAACTCTTGTAATACCAAGAACAAGTGGTTTAAATGTTGCTCGTTTTTTACCTTTTGGTAAAGATTCATTAATCTTTTGAATTTCATATCTGCTTATTTCTTCTCCTTCAAGTAAATATGTATCACCAGGGTCCTCTATCTGTACTTTTGATAGCATTTGTCTTATAATTATCTCAATGTGTTTATCATTTATTTTAACCCCTTCAATCCTATAAACTTTCTGAATTTCATTTAAAAGATATTCCATAACTTTTTTCTCGCCCTGAATTTTCAAAACATCGTTTAATGCCTTATCTCCATCTGTCAATGCTGTCCCAGCAAGAACATAATCGTTGTCACTTACAGTAAGTGTCTTCCAGAAAGGAATTGTATATTCTTTTTCTGTTTTTGTTTCATCGTTTACTATTTTAACTTTTCTTTCTCCTTTTTCTATTTCTATTTTTACACGACCATCTATTTCTGATAATATAGCAGGTTTTTTAGGAGGCCTTGCTTCAAATAAATCAGAAACTCTTGGAAGGCCACCTGTGATATCCTGAATTCTGACTACTGTTTTTGGTATTTTTGCAATAATTTCACCCTGTTCAATTTTTTCTCCTTCATCTACAATTATATGAGCACCTGTTGGGATATGATAACTAGCAACAATATTTTCTTTTTCATCTAAAAGAAGAATCTGCGGATCCATATCCTCTTTATGCTCAATTATTACCAAATTTTTTCTTTTAGAAGATGATTCTATCTCTTCTTTTGCAGTTTTTCCGACCTCTATATCTTTATATTGAACCTTACCATTTTTATCAGCAATAACAGGAAGGAAAGAAGGATCCCATCGTGCTATAACTTTTCCTTTTTCTACAATACTCCCATTTTCATATTCAATTATAGCACCTACTCTTAATGTATATCTTTCAAGTTCTCTATCTCTTTCATCAACAATTATAACACTTCCCTCTCTCTGACAGACAACATTTTTGCCTTCCTTATTTTTTACTATCTTTAAATCTTCAAGATATTTTATTTTTCCTTTATTCTTAGTGATTATTGATGAAGGACCAACACCTCTTGAAGCAGCACCACCTGTATGGAAAGTCCTCAAAGTTAATTGTGTCCCTGGTTCTCCTATTGATTGTGCTGCTATTACTCCAACCGCTTCACCAATATTAACAAGTTTTTTCCTTGATAAATCCCATCCATAACATTTTGCACAGACACCTTTTTCTGATTTACAGGTTAATACACTTCTTATTTTCAATCTCTGTATACCAGCATCAATTATTTTTTGAGCTTTTTCTTCATCTATTATTTCTCCACTTTTTACAATTACCTGGTCTGTTATTATATCTACAACATTATCAAGCGCTGTCCTTCCAACAATTCTTTCTTTCAAAGAGATATACTCTTCTTCTCCTTCAACTATTAAAGGACTTGCATAAACACCTTCAAGTGTTCCACAATCTATTTCTTTAACAATAACTGAATGAGCAACATCAACAAGTCGTCTGGTTAAATATCCTGCATCAGATGTTTTTAAAGCAGTATCAACAAGCCCTTTTCTACCACCATGAACTGACAAGAAGTATTCTAAAACATTAAGTCCTTCTCTAAAATTTGATATAACAGGTGTGTCTATAATTTCTCCAATGCCTCCTGTGAATTTTTTTGTTGGTCTTATCATAAGTCCTCTCATACCCATTAATTGTGCAACCTGTGTTTTATTACCTCTGGCTCCCGATGAAACCATCAAATAAATGGGATTAATTCTGAATGGTTTTGTCCCTACATCATTTTTTATTGTATTCATAACTTCTTCCATAAGTTCATTAGTCACAGAAGTCCATATATCTATCTTCCTATTATATCTTTCTCCTTCAGAAATTACTCCCTTTTTATAATTACTCTCTATCTTCTCTACTTCTTTCTTTGCTTGATTTATCAAATCCTGTTTTATATCAGGGATAACAAGATCGTCAATACTAATAGTGGTTCCGCTTACTGTGGAATAATAAAATCCAATTTCTTTACATAAATCAAGAAACTCAACTGTTTTTTCATATCCACACTTTGTAAAGATTTCCTCTATCAGTTTCTCAAGGCCCTGTGAATCAAAAGATTCATTCTTAAATGGTATCCCCTCAGGAATAATTTCATTAAATATAATTCTTCCAACGGTTGTTACTATTTTATTCCCTTTTTCATCTCTAACTCTTATTGGCCTGTGCAACTCAAGTTCTCCAAGATAGTTTAAATATTTTGCTTCATCAAAACTTGCAATTTCTTTTGGATACTCATCTTCACCACTCATATATGTTAAATAAGCACAACCCATAACTATATCTCTTGTTGGAGTTACAATTGGTTTCCCATTTGCAGGTGAAAGGATATGTGTTGTTGCTTTCATCAAAAGTTCTGCTTCAAGTATTGATTCAGGTGTTAAAGGGACATGTATACTCATTGTATCTCCGTCAAAATCAGCATTATAAGCAGGACAAACTAAAGGATGAATTGCTATCACATTCCCTTCTATCAATCTTGGTTCAAATGCCTGAATGCTCAATCTATGTAATGTTGGTTGTCTATTTAATAAAACAGGATGATGTTTTATTACTTTTTCAAGGGTCTCCCATACCTCTGGTCTATTTTCTCTTATCGCTCTTTTAGCACTACCAAGTGTATGAAAGTACTCTTTTTTTCTGAACTCTCTCAAAACAAATGGGCTGAAAAGTTCAAGAGCCATTTCCTTTGGAATTCCACATTCATTTAATTTTAAATTAGGACCGACAACAATAACTGCTCTCCCTGAATAATCAACTCTTTTCCCAAGTAAGTTTTGTCTAAACCTCCCTTGTTTTCCTCTTAAAGCATCTGCAAGTGACTTTAATGGCCTTTTTCCTTTTCCAAGAACAGGCATACCATGCTTACCATTATCCATCAAAGCATCAACTGCTTCCTGAAGTAATCTTTTTTCATTTCTGACTATGATATCTGGTGTTTGTAATTTAATAAGTTTTTTCAATCTGTTATTTCTATTTATAACTCTCTGATACAAATCATTTAAATCAGAAGCAACAAATCTACCACCATCAAGTGGTAAAAGTGGTCTTAAATCAGGAGGTATAACAGGAATTATATTTGTAACAAGATATTCAGGTTTAACCTGTGTTTTTATCAAGCCCTGCACCATCCTAAGTTTTTTAATAAGTTCTCTTTTTTCTTCACTTAAGTGTTTACTCTTTCTCAACTGTTCTTTTATATATTCTTCCATCTTCTGAAGGTCGATTTTTTTAAGCAATTCCTGAATTCCTTCTGCTCCTATTCCAACTTTAAATTTATTCCCATATTTTTCTAAATTCTCTTGATATTCTTTTTCGGTGAGTAACATCTTTTCTTTTAGATTTGTTTCTCCTGGGTCTATAACTATATACCTTTCATAATAGAGAACCATTTCAAGTTCTGCCTGTGAAAGGTCTAAGAGTAAACCTAACCAGTTAGAAGCGCTTTTAAACAACCAAATATATGATACAGGAGTCGCAAGTTCTATATGCCCTAACCTCTCTCTTCTAACTTTCCTTGTTGTAACCTCAACTCCACATCTATCACATATAATTCCTTTATATCTTAACTTCTTATATTTACCACAGGCACATTCATAGTCCCTCTCCGGACCAAATATCTTTTCACAAAATAGTCCATCTCTTTCAGGTCTTAATGTTCTGTAATTCAGTGTTTCTGCTTTTTTTACTTCTCCATATGACCATGACCTTATTGTTGTTGGTGTTGCAATTCTTATAGTCACAACTTCTTTTTCCTCTTCACCTATTTTTCTTTTTTCAATCCTTAAATCAAATCCAAGTCCTTGCAATTCTTTCTTCAAAACCTTAAACGATTCAGGAATATTTTCTCCCTGATAATCAAGCCCCTTTGCAATTGATTCATACATTAACTTTCTACCTTCTGTATCATCACTCTTTACAGTTAACATCTCTCTCAAAGTATAAGCAGCACCGTATGCCTCAAGAGCCCAAACTTCCATCTCTCCAAATCGTTGTCCTCCAAACTGAGATCTACCTCCAAGTGGTTGCTGAGTTATCAAAGAATAAGAGCCAGTACATCTTGCATGGATTTTTTCATCAGCAAGATGTATTAACTTCATCATATAGATGTAACCAACTGTCACTGGTTGATAAAATGGTTCACCTGTTTGTCCATCATAAAGAATTGTTTTTCCACTTTCAGGTAAACCTGCTTCTTTTAAAAGTTGTTTAATTCTAATTTCTTCTAATCCTTTAAAAACTGGAACTTCTAAACTATACCCAAGTGTTTTTAATGCCCATCCAAGATGTGTTTCAAGAATCTGTCCAACATTCATCCTTGAAGGAACTCCAAGTGGATTTAAAACAATATCAACAGGTGTCCCATCACTAAGAAATGGCATATCCTCTTCTGGTAAAATTTTAGCAATAACCCCTTTATTTCCATGTCTTCCACTCATTTTATCACCAACTGCAATTTTCTTTTTTATCGCAATTTCAACTACAATTTTCATTATTACATCAGGGGCAAGTTCATATCCTCTTCTTATTTTTACTTCTTCCTCTCTTGCCTCTATTTCTATTTTTTCTAATTCTTTCTTCCCAATTTCTATAATTTTTAACAAATCACTTCTTATATCATCTGGAACCTTATTAACCAATCTTTCCCATCCGCTTACTCCAGATGTCACTTTCAATTTTATTTTTTTCTTTTCAAGGAATTCTTTTATCTGATTTGTTATAATCTCTTTAACTATCTTTTCTTTTTTCTTGTATGCTTGGAGAGCCTGTTTTATTTCTCTTTCTATCTCCTGGTCAGAAACATTTTCCCTCCTTTTATACTTTCTAACATTTATAACAACCCCTTTTACTCCAGGCGGAACCCTTTCAGATGTATTTAAAACATTTTTTGATTTCTCCCCAAAAATTACTCTCAAAAGTTTTTCTTCAGGTGTTAATTCTGATTCTCCTCTTGGAGTAATCTTACCAACAAGTATATCGTCAGGTTCAACTTCAGTTCCTATTTTTACTACTCCTTCTTCATCCAGATTTACAAGTTGTTCTTCAGGAACATTTGGTAGGTCTGCTGTTATCTCTTCTGGACCAAGTTCAGTCTCTCTTGCCTCAACTTCAAACTCTTTAATATGTATTGAAGTAAATACATCATCTTTAACAAGTCTTTCACTTATTAAAATAGCATCTTCATAATTGTAGCCATGCCAAGGCATAAAAGCGACAAGTAAGTTTCTTCCAAGTGAAAGTTCACCTGTCTTTGAAATAGCAAATCCATCTGTAAGGATATCTCCCTTTTCAACTTTTTCTCCAATTTCAACTATTGGTCTCTGATGGAAACATGTGTCCTGATTGGTTCTTGTAAACTTCTTTAGATAATAAACATCTTTTTCTTCCCATGGAAATAAACCAGGGTTATCTCTCTTTACCACAATTTTTTCAGCATCAACATATTCCACAATACCTGAATTTTTTGCTTTTATAACCGCTCCTGAATCTCGCACTACATATTTTTCCATACCTGTTTTTACAATTGGAGGTTCGGGTTTAATAAGAGGAACGGCTTGTCTCTGCATATTAGAACCCATCAATGCTCTATTGGAATCGTCATGTTCAAGAAATGGAATTAAGGAAGTACTCACACTAATAATTTGAACTGGAGAGATACCTATATAATCAACTTCTTCTCTTTTAACTTCTAAAAAATTACCTCCCTGACCACGAACAATAATCTTTTCTGGAATTATAAGCCCTGTCTTTTCATCATAAGGAGTATCTGGAGAAGCAATATTATATTTTTCCTCTTCATCTGCACTTAAATATTCAATTTTATCTCTTTTAACATATCCATTTTCAACTTTAAAATAAGCAGCCCTTAAAAATCCCAGTTCATCAGTTTTTGCATATATAGTTAGAGAATTTATCAAACCAATATTTGCTCCTTCTGGTGTTTCTATTGGACATATTTTACCAAAATGAGTATAATGAACATCTCTTACTTCAAAACCAGCCCTTTTTCTCTCTTTAACTCCACCTTCGCCAACTGCTGTAATTCGCCTTTTATGGGTAATTTCTGCAAGTGGATTTGTTTTATCCAGAAATTGAGACAATTGATTCCTTGCAAAAAAATCATTTACAACATTTATGAAGAATCTATGATTTATAAATTCCTGTGGTGAAAAGGTTTCAATTTTACTTTTATCAACCAAAGACATCTTCTCCTTACAATATCTTGCAAGACGAACAAGTCCTTCATAAACATGCTCTTTAATAATTTCCGCAGATGGTCTTACTCTTTTATTAGCAAGGTGGTCTATGTCATCGGTTTCTCCTTGATTTTTTTCATAGAGATTTAAAAGGTATTTTATTGTTTTTATAATATCAGTTTTAGTTAAATGCCTTTCTTTTAAATCAAGTCCAAGTTTTTTATTTATTTGACTTCTTCCTGCTTCTGAAAGGTCATATGTCTCATTTGTAAAAAATAATGAATTTAAAAACCTTTCTGCTTCCTTTATTATACGGGGATAACCAGGCCTTAATTCAGAGTACATATATATAAGTGCATCCTCTTTATCCTTTGTACTATCTTTCAAAAAAGTTGTTTTTAATACAGAGTTTGGTGGTAAATCTTCTACATCTTTATACATCTGATCATAAATTTCATTTATTATTTCTTCAGTAGTCATTCCTAAGGACTTCAAAAAAGTAGTCGCTAAAATTTTCTTTTTCCCTATCATTATCCATAAAGTGTCATTCTGGTCAATATAGATTTCAATCCATAATCCTCTTGAAGGATAAATTTTTGCTGAATATAGTGTTTTTTGAACAATAACTTCTTCCTTAAAATAAACCCCCGGACATCTTAAAAGTTGATTCACAACAACTCTCTCAATTCCATTTATTATAAAACTTCCACTCTCTGTCATAAAAGGAATACCACCAACATAAACAACTTGCTCTTTAATGCCTATATTCTGTAATTCTCCTTTTTCTGTTTTCCTATTTATTATAAGACGGAATTTAACCTTAAGTTTACCTTCATATGTTATTTTTTCTTCAATACATTCTTCAATTGTATTTGATGGTTCTTCAATTGAGTAAGAAATATATTCAAGTTTTAATAATCCATCTTCACTTTCAACAGGAAAAACTTTTCTAAATACTTCCTCTAATCCCTTTATCTCTCTTTTTTCAGGTGGAATATCTTTTTGTAAAAATTCTTCATAAGATTTTTTTTGAATATTCAACAAATCTGGAATTTCAACAAATTCCATTTTTACTCCTTTTTAAATTTAAAAACATATAAAAGTATAAAAATTCCCCCTTTTCAAAAAATTTATTTTATTTCAACTTCTGCTCCAATTGCCTCAAGTTTTTTCTTTATTTCTTCTGCTTCTTCCTTACTAACTTTTTCTTTTATTGGTTTTGGTAATGATTCCACTAAATCCTTTGCTTCTTTCAAACCAAGATTTGTAATTGCTCTCACTTCTTTTATTGTCTGAATTTTATTTGAACCAGCATTCTTAAGTATTACATCAAAGGTGGTTTTGGCTTCTTGTGGAGCAGAAGCAGCAACGGGTTGTTGAGAAGATACACCAACAACAGGAGCAACCATTCCACTTACTCCAAATTTTTCTTCAAGTTTTTTTGCAAGTTCAGCAACTTCAAGAACTGAAAGTTTTTCAATTTTTTCTACTATTTCATCAATAACTCTTTTTTCTGCATTTTCCATTTTAAGTCTCCTTTTTAGTTTTAATTTGATTTAAAACATTTATTACTCTTGTTATCGGATTTTTAAGTGCATTTACTACCCTAAATGTTGGCATCTTAACCAGTGAAATTATCATACTCTGAAGTTCTTTTTTACCAGGTAATTTTCCAATTTCATCAATTTTACTTTTCTCTATTATTTCACCATTTAATAAACCACCTCTAATTTCTATTTTCCCTGTATCTTTTTGAAAATTTAAAACAGATTTTATTATATCAATTTCGTTCTCTTTACTGCTCCATACAATAAAAGTTGGCCCACTAATAAATTTACAAACTTCATCTTTACTCAAATTTTTAAATATAATATTAGCCAGATTATTTTTTAAAACCATAACATTCCCACCCAATTCTTTCACACTTTCCCTAATTTTCTGCATTTCAGACACTTTTAAATTTGAAAAAGTACCTAAAATATTTATTTTACTATTTTTAAATTCATTTGTCAAATTTTGAACAACCTCTTCCTTCCTTCTCTTTGTCCATTTTTTCATATTAAACCCCTTTTAACTCTTGTATTATCTTATGAGCATTTAGTTTTAAAGAAGGAGACATTGTAAGAGAAAGATGTATTGATTTTATATAAGTACCTTTTACTCCTTGCGGTTTCACACTAAGTACAGAAAGAATAGCAGTAATTAAATTCTCTTTAATTTTATCATTAGAAAACGAAATTTTACCAACTGAAAAATGTATATTTCCATCTTTATCCATTTTAAAATCTACCTTGCCCTTTTTTGCTTCTTTAACTGCATTTTCAACATCATTTGTAACTGTACCAGTTTTAGG
Source organism: Candidatus Omnitrophota bacterium (assembly GCA_023818645.1). GTDB lineage: Bacteria > Ratteibacteria > UBA8468 > B48-G9 > JAFGKM01 > JAMWDI01. The sequence goes on from JAMWCJ010000031.1 coordinate 14,500, forward strand.
ATTTGGCATTAAACCTCTTGGACCAAGTATTTTACCTAAGGGTGCAACAACTTTCATCATATCAGGAGTAGCAATAACATAATCAAAATCAAGCCAACCATTTTTTATTTTCTCTGCAATTTCACTTCCACCTGCATAATCAGCCCCTGCTTCAATTGCCCTTTTTAAATTTTCTCCACTTGCAAAAACAAGAACTTTTATTTCTTTACCTACCCCATGAGGCAATACAACTGAACCTCTAACAGGTTGTTGAAGTTTTTTAGGATCAACTCCAAGTTTTATCGCAAGGTCAATACTTTCATCAAATTTAGTTGAATGAAGCATTTTTAAAACTTCAATTGCTTCGTCTAAATCATAAATTTTTGTCCTATCAATTTTTTCAAGCAATGTAGAATATCTCTTTGACATATTTTCTCCTTTTAATTTAATCAACAATTTCTACACCCATACTTTTACAGGAACCTTCAATTATTTTTATTGCTTTTTGTAAATCTTTTGTATTTAAATCTGGTAATTTAATCTTTGCTATTTCTTCTACTTGCTTTCTTGTTATCCTTCCAACCTTTTCCCTGTTTGGAGACGAAGAACCTTTAACAATTTTAATTGCCTTTTTTATTAATTCTGATGTAGGAGGTGTTTTAATAATAAAAGTAAAACTTCTATCTTCATAAATAGTTAAAACAACTGGAATTGTCGTCCCTTCTTTCCCCTTTGTAAGATTATTAAATTGCTTACAAAATTCCATTATATTTACTCCATGCTGCCCAAGAGCAGGTCCAACAGGAGGAGCAGGAGTTGCCTGTCCTGCAGGTATTTGTAATTTCACTATTGCCTTTACTTTTTTTTCTGCTGCCATTTTTCTCCTTTGTCTTTACGGAATTTTTTCAACTTGCCAGAAATTAAGTTCAAGCGATGTTGCTCTTCCAAAAATAGATACACTTACTTTTAAACGCTCTCTTTCCGGATAAACCTCTTCAACAATTCCTGTATATCCTACAAAAGGTCCATCTATAATTTCAATTCTATCCTTTATCTTAAATTCAACCTTAGGTAATGGTTTTGCTTTTCTTTCCTCTATTTCTCTCTTTATTTCTTCTATTTTTTCTTCTTTCAAAGGAACAGGTGTTTCACCTGCCCCAAGAAAATCAAAAACACCCGGTGTCGTCTTTATCTTATGCCATACAATTTCGTTATTTGCATCATCTTCAAGTTCTATCAGCATATATCCTGGCCAGAATCTCCTACTTTTTGCTTTTTTCTCTCCTTTTTCAACCTCAAGAACTTCTTCTTCTGGAATAATAATCTGATTTATCTTCTTTTTTTCATCATTAATTCTATTTTCCAGAAGTTTCTTTATCTTTTTCTCCTGACCTGTCCTGACATGTAATATATACCACTTGCCCATGTTTTTCACCTTATTATTAAACTTACAATTTTTGAAAAAATTAAATCAACAATTCCAAAATACAAAGCCATAATAACCATAAATATTACAATAACAACAGTTGAGATACCCAAAGTTTTCTTCTCAGGCCAAGTAACTTTTTTTAATTCTGACCTAACTTCAAACAAATAATTTTTTATTTTATCTTTCATAAATATTTTTGTCAAGCAGGCCTGGGAGGACTCGAACCTCCAACCTACGGATTTGGAGTCCGCCGCTCTTCCAATTAGAGCTACAGGCCTATATCTATCATTAAATTTTTAGACAAAAAAATATTATACATTTATTTTTTATTCTTGTCAAGTCAACAAATTTTTACTTCCCTTCTATATGCAAAGTGTGTTTTTTACATTTAGGACAATATTTATTAATCTGCAATTTGTCTTTTTTAATCTTCTTATTTTTGGTTGTATAGTAATTTTTATTCTTACACTCTGAACAGATCAAAGATACAAATTCTCTCATTTTACTCCTTATTCAATTATTTCTGTAGTAGCACCAGCACCTACTGTTTTACCTCCCTCTCTTATAGCAAACCTTTGACCTTTTTCTAATGCTACTGGATATATTAACTTTATCTCCATCTCTATATTATCTCCAGGCATCACCATTTCTACTCCCTCTGGTAACTTTATCTCACCTGTTACATCTGTCGTCCTTATATAAAACTGTGGCCTATACCCTGTAAAAAATGGTGTGTGCCTTCCTCCTTCCTCCTTCTTCAATACATATACCTGAGCCTTAAATTTTGTATGCGGTGTTATACTACCTGGCGCTGCTATAACCATACCCCTCTCTATCTCATCCTTCTCTATACCCCTTAATAATACACCTACATTGTCTCCTGCTACCCCTTCATCTAATTCCTTCCTGAACATCTCTAATCCAGTAACTACACTCCTTTTTACCTCATGACTTAATCCTATTATCTCTACCTCATCACCTACTTTCACCTTCCCCCTCTCTATCCTCCCTGTCGCTACTGTACCTCTACCTGTTATACTAAATACATCCTCTACCGCAAGTAAAAACGGCTGATCTATCACTCTCACTGGCTCCGGTATATAACTGTCAGCACTATCCATTAACTCCCATATCCTACCACACCACTCACACTCCCTCTTCCCACATCCACACTCTAATACCTTTAACGCACTACCTTTTACTATGGGTATCTGCTCCCCTGGAAAACCATACTTACTTAATAACTCCCTTATCTCTAACTCAACTAACTCAACTAACTCCTTATCCTCCATCATATCCATCTTGTTCATAAATACTACTATCGCTGGAACATCTACCTGCCTGGCTAATAATATATGCTCCCTCGTCTGTGGCATAGGACCATCAGGAGCACTCACTACAAGTATCGCTCCATCCATCTGCGCTGCCCCTGTTATCATATTCTTTATATAATCAGCATGCCCAGGACAATCTATATGAGCATAGTGACGCTTGTCTGTCTCATACTCTATATGCGCTATGTTTATCGTTAATCCTCTCTCTTTCTCCTCTGGAGCTTTATCTATCTCCTCATATTTCGTAAATCTCGCCTTCTTCTCTTTCTCCAATACCAATGTTATCGCACTGGTTAATGTCGTCTTACCATGATCAACATGCCCTATCGTGCCTATATTCACATGCGGCTTTGTCCTTATAAATTTCTCCTTAGCCATTATCATCCTCCTTTTTGTTTAGTAAAAGATTGCCTCAGCTGCTGATGGGATTCGAACCCATGACCCCGTCCTTACCAAGGACGTGCTCTACCCCTGAGCCACAGCAGCAATTATATTTAAAATTTTAACACAAAATAAAAAAAAATCAAGAGCGGGAAACGGGATTCGAACCCGCGACTTCGACCTTGGCAAGGTCGCACTCTACCGCTGAGTTATTCCCGCATTTTTTAAATTATAATATTAAATAAACAAAATGTCAACCTTTATGATTTTGTGATAAAATTAATAAAAAGGAGGAGACAAAAATGAATAAACTAAAAAAAGTGATCTTTATATCATTAATATATTTTTCTTTAATTTTTTCTGACGAAATTATTGAAAATTTTTTCATACAGGTTAGAAAATTAAAAGATACTGTAAAAAATTTTAGGATTGAAACTATTGAAAGTAAGATATTGGGTGAAATAAAATTTTCTGAACAATCATACAATCTTATTAAGGACCCATTTCAAAATCTTTTTCAGAAAAACTTGCCAAAAAATTTAAAAATAGATGGCTATATAAGAGGAAAATTTTCTCCGGAGTCGGATAAATTAGAATTTGAATATCTTTATGTTTATCTAAGTTCTGAAATAGACAATTTTATTATCTCCCAAATTAAAAATGACATTCAAATACTCATCCCTTCTCTCGGAATAATTATAAAAGATAAAAAAGAAAATTTTAAAAACTTTGAAAAAAAACAAGAAATCAATTCAGAAAAAAATTTTTTACCTGTGAACTTTCTTGAACAATTATTTTCATTCCTAATGGAAAAAGAAGATGAAATCAAATCAAATTTAGAGTTTAAAGAAGAAAAGAAAAGAGACAATTTAAAAACATTTGTATATGGTCTAAGGGTTCCAGAAGGTGTTGTAAATTTTGAAATACTTGAAAATTTTTATACATTAAGCAGTATAGAAATTTTTAATAACAAAGAAAATACAACTTTAATTTTAAACTACCCAATTCCTGAGAAAGAAATTAAAGTTACTGCTTATCTACCCAGTTCAATTGAAATAAAAAGTCAGAAAGATAAGAATATAACGAATTTGTATTTAACAAATATAAAATATAACAGGTTGTTTTCTGAAAATGACTTTAAAATTAAAGAAATAAATTTTCTTGAAATGATAAATTTGATTTTTTTAAAGGCAATTAAGAAAAATATCTCTTGACATTAATCTCTTGACATTAAATTCTTTAAAAGGTATAATAATTATTTAAGAAAATCTGAAATTTGAAAGGAACACTTTAAAATATTTCAAAAAAGGAGGTGAAAGATGGCTACTAAATTTAAAATTAGACCGCTTGGTGATAGAGTGGTTATTGAACCACTTGAAGCAGAAGAAAAAACAAAAGGAGGGATAATTCTTCCTGATACTGCAAAAGAAAAACCACAGGAAGGAAAAGTTGTTGCTGTTGGGAAAGGGAAAACAAATGAAAAGGGTGAATTAATTCCTCTTGAAGTTAAAGTTGGAGATAAAGTTTTATATGGTAAATATTCAGGAACAGAGGTTACAGTTGATGAAAAACAATATATAATTTTAAGAGAAGAAGATATTTTGGCTATTGTTGAAGAAAAATAAAAAGGAGGTGAAAGATGGCAAAACAAATCTTACTTGGTGAAGAAGCAAGAAGAAAAATACTTGAAGGTATGGAAATTATGGTATCCTCTTTAAGACCAACACTTGGTCCTAAAGGAAGATGTGCAGTTTTAGAGAAAAAATTCGGATCTCCAACAGTTATAAATGATGGAGTAACAATTGCAAAAGAAATTGAACTTGAAGACCCATATTTAAATCTTGGAGCACAACTATTAAGAGAAGTTGCATCAAAAACAAATGATGTTGCAGGAGATGGAACAACAACTGCCTCTTTACTTGCTGTTACAATTGCTAAAGAAGGATTTAAAAATGTTGCAGCAGGAGCAAATCCTGTTCATTTAAGAAGAGGTATTGAAAAAGCAGTAAAAGCAGTCGTGGCAAAATTAAAATTGATGAGTGATACAGTAAAAGACAAAAATGAAATACAGCAGGTAGCAACAATAGCAGCAGCAAATGATTCAGAGATAGGTAAAATTATAGCAGAAGCAATGGATAAAGTTGGAAAAGAAGGTGTTATAACTGTTGAAGAGGCAAAGGGAACTGAAACAGAACTAAAAGTAGTTGAAGGTATGCAGTTTGATAGAGGATACCTTTCTCCTTATTTCATAACCGACCCTGAAAGAATGGAATGTGTTCTTGAAGATGCTTACATTTTGATTCATGATAAAAAAATTTCATCAGTAAAAGATATTCTTCCATTACTTGAAAAAATTGCTCAAGC
>JAMWCJ010000116.1 GCA_023818645.1 Candidatus Omnitrophota bacterium
ATATCTATAATTTCTCCTTTTGTTTTAAATCCTATATTTTTTTCATTCAGTTTTATTTCAATTTCTTCATCTTTTTCAGACCAACTTGCAAATACAAAAAGTATTTCTCTCTTTTCTTTATCAATCAGCCCTATCCACTTTACTTTCTCATTATTTATCTCTAATATTGGTTCTTCTTCCCAGTAATTTCTTACTTCAATATTTTCTTGTCCATATCCAAAATCAAAAATTATCTTATCAAGGTCAGAAATTGTTTTTTCCCACAAAAAAGGACCTCTTTGTATTTCATGAACCATTCTCATTGCCCATTCTATTTTTAATTGTTTTTCTTTTGGTAATTTGTTTACACTTTCATTTTGATTCCCACTTACCGGATATAAACTTAACGGATAATTTCCGACTTGAAGCCCTATTGTTTCAGCCCTCAACCATTCAGGATTAAATGGTTTTGTATTTCCTAATTCATGGTCTAAATTTGCTGTTCCAAATGTATGAATAGGTAAAACAAGTGTATTTGTCATATGCAATGACCATTCAAGTGGTTCTTTTCTTTTTTCTCTATTTTCATTTAAACAATTCCAGACTCTTTTTTGATATTCTCTTTGATTCCAGATTATTAAACAGGGTTGAATTTTATCATCTACTTTATATGCATCTGTTGTTCTATAATTGTATGAAACTTTTGGATATGTATTATCCCAGTATAAACTGACACCTCTTTTTAACCATTCATTTGCAAAATATACACCAAAATCCTGATAACTTTTACAAAAATTAACTCCTGCTGATGGATTTGCATGTCCTTTCCATAAAATACTCTCATCAGGCCATTCCCTTTTAAATAAATATGCATCAATCGTCCATTCATCCTGATAAGTTCTCCATTCATCTCTTATTGTACTTGCTGCCATCTCTTCTTGATATACTGCTAATGGTTTTTCAGTCCCTACATCTGCGGCTCTTTGTGCAAAATGAAGGACATTACTTATCCAGTTCCATGTCCCATAGGTTGGCGGTGGATTATATTTTTTGTTATACTCTTCAAACCATTTTTTTGTTTCTTCATCAACTTTTCCTTTTTCTCTACATCCAATTATTTTATCAACAATTTCCCAGTCGTCTTTATATGGTCCCTGGTATGAACAATGTAGTCCTCCCCATGGTGTAACTGCAAGTCCCCCTGGTATATAAGGTAGTTTTTTTCTCCAATTATCTGGCATTGGTTTTGTTGGGCTTGCTTGAATTCCAAATACAAGTTTTGTTGGGTTTTCAAGTATAACTGGCATATTTATCAAATATACTCTCAAAATTACTTTTCCATCTTTCCTTTCTATCTCCTGTATTGGTTTTGTTTCATTTGGTTTTTGATAATTTTTCTCTGTTATATATCCTTTATCATTTTCTCCAAACCATGCAATCCCCCTTTCTTCTTTTCCAAGCCAAATATATGGAACAAAATTATTTAGCCAAGGTTTCCATTTTTTTGCCTTTGCTCCATCCCATATTATTCCTTCTCCTTCTGGTAAATAACCTGAATAGTTTATCCTTGGGCCATCTGTTACCTCGTGGAATAGGGAGATCTCTTCATTTTTTAACGGAATTTCAAGATATAAACTATTTATTCCTTCTTTCTCTTCCCCTGGTTCTATTTCCATTTCAATTCTTGCACATCCATCAAATTCTATCGTTGTTTTTGTTATTAAATTTAAAAATTCAGATTGTGCTGTTCCTTCATAAACACAATGAGTATCTTTTTTCTCAACAAATCTTCCTTTAATACTTGTCCATTTTATATCTCCTTTTGCTGTCTTCCCCTTTACGATTATTGGTTCCGATAATATATTCTTTCCCTTTGTAATGACTTTATCAAATAAACCAAAACCATTCATATGATATTCTCTTAACACTACTTTTACTCTATTATTCTCAACTCTTACTGGTTCAAATGGTTTATATACTTTATCTGTTATTCCAAGATTATTATTCTCCCAGACAAATTTTTTTCTTACAAAACTTTTTCTATCACTTTCTTTAAAATCTTTTTCACCTTTTGTCTTCACATATAAAACCACTTCATAATTACCTTCAGGAATTTCATCTATATTTTTATATTTTTCATCTTTGCTGAATTTCTCTTCAATATTTAAAAAAATCTTTTGCTTTTCATCTTTTACAACTATCTTTATATCTTCAATTTCTTCACTTATAGGAACTACTTGATAATAAAATCTTTTTAGTCCTGGCATAATCTGGAAATTGAATTTTGCTATCTTAGGTTTTACATCCTTTATCAATTTTGAATTGTCTTTATATCTCCAGTAAGAATTATTAACTTCTGCCTCTGTTAATGCATAATCATATAGATAAATTTCATCAATTATCCCATTCTCAAAACCAATTTCATTTGTAAATCCATTATTAAATCTGCTTTTTATAGGGAATGAACTACTTTCTGCTACTTTTTTTCCATCTATATATATACTTATTTCTTTATTTTCCCATGTAATTACAAACTGATACCATTTACCCTCATATACATCTATTTCTCTTGGACAATTGACAAAATGTAGAGAATTATCATCTTTCCTAAAATATAATGAAAGTGGTTGGTGAGGAGTTCCGCCATTAAAGATATAAAAACTAAATCCCCATCCAGTCCATACAAATCTAACATTACGATCTGACCAGTTATTTATACTATATGGATATACCCAGAATTCAACTGTACCCTGGTCAAAATTTAATATTTTCTCTCCTTTTATTGAAATCTGACCTAAATAACCTTTTCCTCTTACTCCGTCTACGTATCCTTCACCTTTAAGAGAAATTTTTAAATTTTCTTTTTCACATATATCAGGTTTTTCAATCCCATCGAGTGATAAGTATAGAAATGGTTTTCCAGTAAAATATGGTTTCTCTTTATAAATTTCTCTTTTCTTTTCAATATCAATCCAACTTAAGTCTTCTTTTTCCCAAAATTTAAATATATTTCTATGAATTCTAATTTCGTCAATTAATCCAGAAAATCCTTTATCTAACTTTTCATTATTACCTATATAAATTGGACCTGATTCTTTTTCTTCATCTTTAGAAACAACAAGTCCCTGTCCCCATTCAAGTGTATTTTTTGTCACCTCTTTTCCATTTAAATATAGTTTTCTTGATGAAATAGGAAATCCAACACTTATTCCTGCTATATGAACCCATGTATTTAAAGGTATTATTCCTTCTGGAGAAGTGGTTATTGTTGTATTCCCATAATAACAGTTTGTTGTTGAAAGATGAAATGCACCTTTTGAATCTATATATAAAGAAAATCCTTTTGTTTTATCTACCTCTGGATTATAAGAAGCACTTTTATCAACTACTGGTGGTCTATAAACAATATAACTTTTATCCTCTGGGTATTTTTCAAGTTTTATCCAACTCTCTATTGAAATAAAACCACCAGGGAAAATCTCTTCTGGCTCATATTTTATTGCTCCTTTCCCATTTAACTTTAAACATGAACCGAATTTACCTTCTTTTTCAAAAAATACTTCTCCTATTTTTTCAATATTTTTTACCTTCCATTCATAATCGGAAAAGTCCTCTTTGTCAAAATGAAGTAATATATACGTGTGCTTATCTAATTTATAAGGTCTCCAGAAACTTGTTTCTGTTGGAAAGAGATTAGAACATAAGAATAATAAAAACAAAATTTTTTTCATTTTTATCTCCTTTTCATTCAACAACAATTATTCTTACACCGCTTTCTTCAATTCCAAAAATTCCTGGTTTGCCTAATTCTCCCCATTTATATTTTTTCTCATTTTTGTCATAATAATAACCAAACTCAAAATTTGTTTCTCCATCATATATTCTTCTTATTTTTTTACTTTCCATTATTTCAGGATTTATCTCAAATTCAACATCTTTTGCTTCCTTTTTTCCATTAACAACAACTATAACTGCTTTCCCTTTTCCTCTATAAACAGATGCATAAACTCCTTCTGTTCTTATATCAATTAATTTTTTATTTCTCCAGTATGGTATAAATTCTGCTCCATCAAAAAATCCAACTTTTTCATCTACAATATCTACCATTTTTGAAAAATATCTATCAGGACCCCACCAGTATGTTCCAATATCATGTAAAAGAGCCATACCAACTATTGACCTTCCCATTTTTCTTATCTGTTC
>JAMWCJ010000032.1 GCA_023818645.1 Candidatus Omnitrophota bacterium
AATTTTTCCAGTTATCCCATTTACTATTTATTGTCCATTCATTCTCCCTCACTCCTGTCAAACCACTTTCACCAACAATATAAATTTTTCCATCTGAAGCACAAACTCCATAAATTACATCTCTTACATCATCCGGTGAAACATCATTCCAACTACTACCATCAAATTTTATAACAGTCCCATTCCTTCCAGAAGCATAAATATTTGAACCATCAACAAAAGCAGAATAGATAGGAACCCTCTTTTTACTATTTTTTGATGATGCAATATTTGTTGTTTCAAGTGTCCATCCATATCCAGAAGAATATTTTAAATATCCAATTTTTGAAAGATCTTCTATATTTCCAAACACATAAATATTTCCACTTGTATCTTCACATATTGCATAAAGGTCATTATCTATATTTGTATCTTCTTTTGTCCAACTTGTTCCATCATATTTTAAAACTGCTCCAGAAGCACCAACAGTGTATATATTATCACCTATTTTTCTTATTCCATAAAGATTAACATTAACTCCTGTATCTTCCTTTGACCAATTTGTTCCATCATATTTTAAAACAGTTCCACCTGTTCCAGCAACCCAAACATCATTATTATCAATATAAATACTATAAAATGTGGGTGGATTATTTTTATCAATACCAAGAGAATCCCAGTCAATATTCTGTTCCTGCCATCTTATTCCATCAAATCTTATAACCTTTCCATTTTCTCCACAAGCCCAGATATTGTTTGAAGATTCTCCATAAATTCCATAAAGTGTAGGAGTTCCATCATAAGTCATAAGATTCCAATATTCTCCGTCATCACTCTCAAGGATAACACCTTTCTCTCCAACAGCATAAAATTTATTACCAACCTTAATAATATTTCTTAAATCAGTAAGGATGCTTGTCCTATCAGTAGTTCTATATTGAATTCCTGTAAGGTCTCCTAAAATACCACTTCCTATATTGTCTGATGTAAAATCAGAAAAGAAGAAATCATATCTTGGGTCATAGTCAGGATGCCCAGGTAAAATTGTTAAAGGTCTTTTATTTGTGATATCTCTGTCATAAATTTCATAAAGAGAATCTGTTGCTGTTAAACTTATTGAAAAAGGAGTTAAAAATTTATTGTTCAAAGAAGCGTAATAAATGTAATCAATATAATCATAAGGATAATTACTTGGTGGTGGACAATCTTCTGGTCTTGGAAATTCTCTATTATGTCGCCAGATATCTGTATAACTTCTTTCATAAGTCCCAATATCTTTATATTGAGTTGGCAAATAATCACCAGTAAGTGTTGCTTTTGTATCAGGTGGAACCGTATCAACATATAAAATCACTTGTTCTTGTCTTATTCTATTCCCATATGCATCTGTTTCTATATATAATGGATTCTCAACTTTCTGCTCACTTATATTTCCTGCCTTATCCCATATTCTTACTTTTATCTCTTTACCATATGAATTAAATACAGGAAAGTAAATCTTCCAGAATGCACTTTTTGGTTTTTCAATTCCAATTTTATCAAGATATGATTTAAATACAACCCTTTCTCCATTTAATAAATTCATAACATATGCCCCTTCTCCATTTTCATCTAAGGATACACCAGAAAAATCAATTTTTGGCAAATCTACACCATCAACTGTAAAAGCGACTACTTCTTCAAGAATTCCACTTCCATTACTATCGCTACATGAAAGATATATTACAGGTATTGATTTATACCAGTGAATCCCATTTAGAATTGAACCATCAGGAAGTTTATCTACATGTATTTCGTATATAGTAGGAGGAGTTATGTCAATATTTATAGGAGAAGGTAAAACAGAAGGGTTATAAGAATAATTTCCATTATTATTACCACTTCCAACTGCAGTAGAAACTTCATATGGTAGGTCTGAGGGAGTTAAAGAATTTTGAGCATCATCAAGAACATAAACTTCAAGGTTTATATCTTTCCCTTCAATATCACAGTCAATACTCACTTTCTCTATTTGATTATTACCTGAATAAATTATACTTTGCCAATCACCATCACCAACTGTAAATCTATATGCAACTGCTTTTATTCCAGAAAAACTTCCGTCAGGAGCAAGTGGGTCTTCTACATAAAAAGATATTGTTACTGGTATTTTATTATACCAATTTTCTACTTTTTTAACATTTATTACATATCTTCCACTATTTCCTTTGTTTACATCAGGTATAATTGATTCAGAACCACTAACAGAAACAGAATTAAGAACAGGAGGTGTATTGTCAATTATAAAATCTTCTGTTACACTTTCGGCTCCACATGTATCAGCGCAAACTTTAATTTTTGTCTTAAGATTAAGATTTAATCCATTAGTATCCCATTGATATTCATAAGCCGATATGCCTGAAGCAATTTCTTGCCATGTCCCATCATAATAATAAATTGAGTATGTTTCACCTGCTGGAGGAGTCCCTTCAATAATAGACCATTTTATTTTAATTTCATCTCTATATTTCTTCCCTGCCTCTGGTTCTTCAATTTTTATCTTTATCTGCTTAACTAAAATAGGTGGTGTCCAGTCAATAGAAGAATTATGTATTCCATCCTTATCAACTGCATTATCTTCAATCACAATACGAAATGAAATATAATGACCATCAATAAGAGTTTTAGGTAAAGTATAACTACCACTATAAGTGCCTGATTGCCCACTGGGATTATTGACTATAATAGGATTTGATGTTATATCTTCAATTTTTGTCCACTGGCCAATAGTAGTGTCTGATTCAGTCCCTTCATAAAGTTCAACCTTAGTTATCCCACTTATTCCACTTAAATTTTCCCACCAATTTCCACTAAAATTAACTGTTTGACCAGGTGTTACTTGAGTTCCCATAACTATTAAATCAGAAACTGGCGGTGTATTGTCAATTGTAAAATCTTCTGTTACACTTTCGGCTCCACATGTATCAGCGCAAACTTTAATTTTTGTCTTAAGATTAAGATTTAATCCATTAGTATCCCATTGATATTCATAAGCCGATATGCCTGAAGCAATTTCTTGCCATGTCCCATCATAATAATAAATTGAGTATGTTTCACCTGCTGGAGGAGTCCCTTCAATAATAGACCATTTTATTTTAATTTCATCTCTATATTTCTTCCCTGCCTCTGGTTCTTCAATTTTTATCTTTATCTGCTTAACTAAAATAGGTGGTGTCCAGTCAATAGAAGAATTATGTATTCCATCCTTATCAACTGCATTATCTTCAATCACAATACGAAATGAAATATAATGACCATCAATAAGAGTTTTAGGTAAAGTATAACTACCACTATAAGTGCCTGATTGCCCACTGGGATTATTGACTATAATAGGATTTGATGTTATATCTTCAATTTTTGTCCACTGGCCAATAGTAGTGTCTGATTCAGTCCCTTCATAAAGTTCAACCTTAGTTATCCCACTTATTCCACTTAAATTTTCCCACCAATTTCCACTAAAATTAACTGTTTGACCAGGTGTTACTTGAGTTCCCATAACTATTAAATCAGAAACTGGCGGTGTATTGTCAATTGTAAAATTTCGTTCATCAAATCCACTTCCATCTTCCACACGTACTTTTGCACTACCATCTTGAAAAGATCCTGATTGAGTATCAAAAAGATAACTTTCAGAAGAAGTAATATGAGTTTCTGTATAAGTACCTTGGGTAATTTCAATGGTATAGGGTGGTGTACCATCCGACCATCTTATTTCATATTGCCCTCTTATTTTTTCATTAAGTGGTGGTTTATTAATTGTCAGGCTCCAAGTATAAGAACAAAATAAAAGAAAAGGAAAAAGTAAAAATTTAAAATATCTCATTCTTCCCCCTTGTTTAATAATTTTTTAATAATTTTTGAATTTATTATACAATAATAGTTTTTATCCTGTCAAATTTTTATTCAATTCTTAAATTATCAATTAATCTTACATCTCCTATTTTTATTGCTCCTAAAACAATGACATCCTTTTCTATCTTTTCAACAGGCAACAAATCAGAAATTCTAACAATTTCAAGATACTGCAATTCAACTCCTCCCTCTTTTTTAATAACCTTTTCTCCCTCTGCAATCAATTTCTCACAATCGTTCACATTCTCCTTTTTTATCATTTCTTCTATTCTTTTAAGTGCCTTATATAAACATAATGCCTTTTCCCTTTGCTCTCTATTCAGATAAACATTCCTTGAACTGCAAGCAAGACCATCATCTTCCCTAATTGTCTCACATCCAACAATTTCAACTGGAATATTTAAATCTTCAACCATCTTTTTTATAATAATTAGTTGCTGTGCATCCTTCCATCCAAAATAACTTTTATCTGGCTGAACAATATTCAAAAGTTTCAAAACAATAGTACAAACTCCTCTAAAATGCCCTGGTCTAAACTTCCCTTCCAGTATTTCAGAATATTTTTCAACATTAACAAATGTCTTATAACCTTCTGGATAAATCTCACTAACTTCTGGAACAAATAAAAGGTCAACTTTCTCATCTTGGAGTATCTTCTTATCTCTTTCAATATCTCTTGGATATCTATTATAGTCCTCGCTCGGTCCAAATTGAGTTGGATTAACAAAAATACTTACAACAACAAAATCACATTCTTCCTTTGCCCTTCTTATTAATGAAATATGTCCTTTATGTAAATATCCCATAGTCGGCACAAATCCAATAACCTTCCCTTTCTTCCTTGCATATCTTATTCTTTCCCTAACCTCCTCAATTCTCCTTACCATCATCTCCATCTCCCACCGCCCACCTCGTAGGTGTCCTTTAGGAAACTTTGTCTATCAACGCTCTTCAAGTTCAATCAATTTCTTTATCTTATGCAGTTGTCTCTGATAATCAATGTTATCCTCTACAAATTTTTTATATTGTTTCTCATCTATATCTACCAAATCATCAAATTCACAAATTTTCAAATAAGTATCAAAATTCAAAAATTCTCTATATGAAGAAAATCTCCAGTCCTCAGGTTTTTCAATTAATCTCGCAGTTGTTGGATTTAAATGGATATATCTTGTTAAATGTAATAATTGGTCATCTGTCTCAACTAAAACCTTCTTAAACCTGCTTTCCCATAAAGGACCCTTTCTATTATGTAAAAGATTAAAGTATCTTGTATAACTATTAAGAATATTTGCCATAAATTTTGAAATCCCTTCTTTTTTCTCCTCTCCAATAATAAAATGTAAATGTGTTGGCATAATACAATAACTTACTATTTTAACCAGTTTATCACCACAAATTTCCTTTGTAAAATCATCTGCTTTTGAAAACCTCTTCATTCTTTCATATCTATAATACCATATAATCTCTTGCATCCTTCTATAATCTCTCTCCTTCACAAAAATTTTATAACCTGCAATACTCTTTGTAAAAATATGATAATAATTCTCAACTCCCATTCCTTCCCTCCTCAATCCCACCTACGAGGTGGCCGCGGAAGATTAAAGATTGACAAGGCATTTGATAACTCCATCCTTATACTCTGAAACAAGATTTAGTGCCTCTTCAATTTTCTCAATTGGATATCTATGAGTAATAATTTTTGAAAAAGATAGTTTTGAATTTTTCATCATATTTAATGCTATCTCAGTACAAAAAGCGCTTCTTCTTACATTTATAAGTTTCAGTTCCTTTCTTCTCATTATATGTGCTTCAAATTCAACAGTATCTTCAGAAGGAATGCCCACAAGGACAGATTTTCCACATATTTTTGTAGTATGTATTACCTGCCTAAATGTCTCCCTTTTTCCCGCTGCTTCAAATGAAATATCAACTCCCCTATTATTTGTGAAATTTTTCACAATCTCAACAATATCTTCTTTTTTTGCATCAATAATAAAGTCTGCTCCCAAATCCTTAGCAAATTTAAGCCGCTCTTCTATTAAATCAGAAACAAAAATTTTATTTGCTCCGCTTTCTCTAACTGAAAATAAAATTGAAAGTCCAATTGGGCCTGCTCCAAGAATTGCAACATCATCTCCAATTTCCATCTGACTTAATTTTACTGAATAAATCCCAATAGCAAGTGGTTCAGACAAAACCCCTTCTTCATATCCAAGTCCATCAGGTATTTTTATTAAGTTTTCCTC
Organism: Candidatus Omnitrophota bacterium; assembly: GCA_023818645.1. Lineage (GTDB taxonomy): Bacteria > Ratteibacteria > UBA8468 > B48-G9 > JAFGKM01 > JAMWDI01. The sequence goes on from JAMWCJ010000032.1 coordinate 6,120, forward strand.
AGGCATCACAATATACTCCCTGAAAGCACCGTTAATAGGCGGAGTTCCAAGAAATTTCACATAAGGACATGTATTGGGTTTTCCCTTTTTACACGACTCACACTTTCCACAACTTATCCCTGGTTCAATTGCTACTTTATCTCCTTTTTTCAATCTTTTTACATCTTTACCAGTTTCAACAACTTCTCCACTTGCTTCATGACCAAGAATTATTTTATCTTTTACAATCTGGTCTCCAATCTTACCTTCTAAAAAATAATGGACATCAGAACCACAAATCCCAACACATCTAATCTTTATAAGAACATCTTTCTCATTTTTAATCTCTGGACATTTTTCTTCTTCTATCTCAATCTTCTTTTTCCCAACTAAGTAAGCGACTTTCATTTCATATTTTATTTCTTTTTAAATTTTTGAATATTTTTCTGCATAATCGCCTATTAATGGAAGTTTAAAGTACTCACCCTGAAAAGATTTAACAAGCAAAATTATCCAGATTACAGTTCCAACTAAATAAATAATCGGGTGGAGAATTAAAGATAAAATTTTACCTAAAACTGGAATGAGAGATAGAATGTTTAGAAAAATATAAATTAAAGTTAAAACACCACTAAAGATAATACTTTGCATCGCATTGAATTTTATATACTGACTTTTCTTCTCTGTTAAAAAAATTATAATTCCTGAAACCCATCCAAAAAAGTAAGCAATAAAACTTATTGTCTTTTCTCTATCTTCCATCATCTCCCTCCTTTCTTAATTTTTTTCCTTTATTCTTTACTTTTCTTAACTTTTAATTATATCATATAAAAACAGACCTCTCAATTATCTTCATCTTCTTCCAATTTCCTTTATGAAATCTGATAAAGAAAATAAATCCAATTAAGATTACATACAAAGTAGCGATTGTCCAACTCACAAAAATTCCATGATTAAAAATAAATGTACATATATAAAGTGGAACAAGAAATATAAAAATTGAGGATAATACAAAAACAAACATAATAAATTTTGTATCTCCTGCGCCTCTTAATCCAGAAAGAAAAATTACATTCATGGTGTCAAAAATAGAATAAAAAGCAACAAATTTCAAAAGTATAATTGTTAAATCCTTAACTTTGTTAAAATCAGCAGTATAAACTTTTGGTTTAAAAAATTTAATGTAAAACTCAGGAAAAACAACATAACTTAATGCAATTGAACACATATATATAAAAGTAATCCAGAATCCTATATAAGTTATTTTTTCTCCAATTTCTGGTTCCTCTCTACCTATATACTGTCCAACAAGTATTGAAACGCCTGTTCCTATCCCAAGCATTGGCATAAAGGCAATCGTATTTATATTAAATGCTATATTTGAGGAAGATAAAGGAATTACTCCTTGCCTACCTATTACAAGAAGAAAAATTGTCCAGACAAAAATATCAAGAAAAAACTGAATTCCATTGGGAACACCATATTTAAGCAATCTTTTAAAAATCTCTACATTTAATTTAAAATTTAAAGTCCCAAAAATTCTGTTATTTCTATCAAAAAACAAAATCAAGTAAATCAAAAGTGAAATATAACCCGAAATAACTGTCGCAATTCCAGCACCTTTTATTCCCATTTGAGGAAAACCAAATTTACCAAAAATAAGGATATAATCAAGAATTAAATTTAAGGAAGTTTGTAAAAAACTTACAAAAAGAACAATTTTAGTTTTTCCCTGTCCTGAGAAGAAAGAAGAGACAGAAGCAGAACCAATAGCAGCGAAAGCACCTGTACAAACAATCTGGAAATAAATTGTTTCATAATGTAACACTTCTTTCTCATGACCAAAAATTTTAAATATTTCAGGAGCAAAAGGAATAAGAAAAAGATGAAAAATCCCTCCTATCAAAGCCCAGTATAACCCCTGCCAAACAATTTCTCCTATTTTTTCATATTTTTTAGCACCATAATATTGGGCAACAAATGTATTTACAAAATATGCAGTGCCAATAAAAATACTTGTTGTAGTTAAATTTAAAAAACTTGCAGGTAAAACTGCAGCAAGTGCTTTTACTGAATACCAGGAAACAAACATTCTATCAACAAAATGTTGAATAGTCCATATACTTGAACTTAAAATCAAGGGTACAGAGACCTTCAGGAGTTTTTTGCCATAAAATTCAAAAATCATATTTCTTTCTCAATCCCATACTGTTGTAAAATACAAGCAAGATTATATCCCATTTCCTCAAAGCCCTGTGAAGAAGGATGTATTCTGTCTATCATTAAGCCCCTTACATCTTTCAATATATCAAACCCAGAAATATGGATTGTATTTTTCTTATTTATTTCTTTTACTTTGTTTTTCACAATTTCTCTAAATTTTTTCTGCTTATCTTGATTGTCAAAGTCCATATAGAATGGAAATATATCAATAAAAAAGAGGTTTTTGTTAGGATTTTCAGTAACTATCTTCTCAATAAAATAATCTACCCTTTTTTTAAATTCTTCAACTTCAAAACTACCGACCATATTAACCCCAAGTTCAAAAACTCCAAAATCCCAGTCATCTCTTTCAGCAATATAGTCAGCAATCTCTTTTTCAAGATGAGCACCACCACCTAAACCAAGATTTATAGCATCCATACCAAGAATATAAGCAGTTCTTGCCACATAAGTATAACTCGGGACAATTGAAAATCCTCCATGAGTAATTGAAGAACCATAAGCAATAAATCTTTTATCTGGAAGTTGCTGTTTTTCAGGTATCTCAAATTCTCCTTCAACATCTACAATTCTTATATCTACCAAATGTGGAAGAATAACCCTTATAAGTTCTGGGTCAAATTTTAACTTCTTTTCTTTTCTTAATTCTTTCAACTTTTCAAGATTTTGAGGATGACAAATTTCAATCACAGTCGGATTTTCATTTATGTAATACCATTTTTCAAAAAAATCACCAAAATAAATCTCACATATTCCATTTCGTAAAATTATCTCTGCACTACTTTTCATAACTATTTTTGCTTTTTCACTTTTTAAATTAAATCTTAATTCACAACCTGCTGGCATAAGTGCTCTTGTTTTTCCAGATTCATTCAATTTTTCTCTAACTCTTTCAGGAAGCCGTGATAACTGAAGCCCATCCGATCTCTCAAAAATCTCTTCAACATTATAAAACTCAATATTTTTATAAGTCATATCCCCTCCTCTTTTTAAGTTTTTAATTCTTCCCTATTCTAAAAGAAAAAAATATTCCTGTCAACTTTCACCCTTCCCCACCTCCCACCTCGTAGGTGGCCGCTGGAGATGATTGTCTATCAAGGGATTTAAGAAATGAGTTTTGAAAGTGTAACTTGAAGATTGAGTTTAATTTTTATTGTGAGTGTTTCTGGTTTTTCTCCCTTTAATTCAGGAAATGGGAGAACTTCAAATTTTGTATTTAAATCAATATCAAAATTTCCATTAAAATTGTTTATTTCACCTTCATTTTCATTAAATATAAAACTACCTTTTGAATTATTTTTCCCGTCAAAAGTTATCTTTGTGTCTTTATCTTTCTTTGTTTCCTTTATTGTTTGAACACCTGAAAGTTGGATTAAATTAAAATTTCCTTTTTTTTCATATAAATAATTAAACTCAAGGTTACACATAGGAATCCCTGGAAAATTAAAGGCGGGATTTTTCTGTTTCCACTTTTTCCCAGTAAATACCTTTTCTGGAAAAACAGGTAGAAGTTTTAAAACTTGAGAAAGAGTTAGAATTCCTTTATTTGATTCTATTACTTCAATTATTTCACCATTTTTTTTCATCTTCACAAAATTGGTTGATATTACAGAAGAGATGCCTGTTTCAATATTTACTATATCTTCAATTATCTGCTCATTTACTTTTATAAGAGTTTTAAATGGAGTTATTTTAAGATTATATATTTCATCTTCAATTCCAACTGTTTCAATTTTCAAATTTCCTTTTGCAAAAACATTCATCTTCTCATTTGTCCCAGGATAGTTTAAATAAACATCTCCTTTAATTTGAAATGAATAATAAAGAGGTTTTGACTGCTGAAATTTATACTCAACCCGGGGAAATAGAAATAATGGAGGAAAAAATAAAAAAAGAAAAAATATTTTTTTTCTCATTGGTTCTCCTTTACAAATTCATTTATTCTATCAACCGCTTTTTTGATTTGCTTCATATTCACAGCATAAGATATTCTTATGTAGTTGTCAACCCCAAATTCACTTCCTGGAACAACAGCAACAAGTTTTTCTGTAAGTAATCTTTCAGCAAATTTATTAGAATTCATATCTTTAAAATTTAAAAAGATGTAGAAGGCTCCAAAAGGATATGGATATTTAATTTCTTTTGTCAGATTTTCAATAAGAAAATCCCTTCTTCTTTTAAATTCAATTATCATATTCTTAAATAATCGCTCACCTTCTCTTATTGCAAAAACAGAACTTTTTTGAGAGATGGTTGAAGGTGCAGATGTAGTTTGACCCTGGATTTTACCAATAGCATCGGCGATCTCTCTTTTTGAAGCAGTATAACCAATCCTCCATCCAGTCATAGCAAATGTTTTTGAAATACCATTAACTAATATTGTTAAATCTTTTATTTCCTTGTCAAGTGATCCAATTGAAATAAATTCTTTATCAAAAATAATTTTTTCATATACTTCATCTGAAATACATAAAATTCTATTTGAAACAATTATTTCTGCTAATCTTTCAAGTTCATCCTTCTCATATACAATGCCTGTTGGATTTGATGGACTATTTAATATCAGCGCTTTTGTTCTTTTTGTTATCTTTTCTTTCAAGTCGTCTAAATCTATCTTAAATTCTTCATTATATTTGCAAAATACAGGGACTCCTCCACATATTGAAACAATTGCAGGATAACTTACCCAGTAAGGAATAGGAATTATAACTTCATCCCCTGGATTTAAAATAGCAAGAAATATATTGAAAAGAGAATGTTTTGCTCCATTTGAAACAACTATATCTTCTGGCTCATATTTAAGTTTATTTTCTTTTTCAATTTTTTCACAAATTGCTTCCCTTAATTCCTTTAAACCTTTTTCTTCTGTATATTTTGTATATCCATCTTTCATAGCCTTATATGCATAATCTATTATTTCTTCTGGTGTTTGAAAATCGGGTTCTCCAACTGTAAGATTAATAACATCAAGTCCATTACTTTTCATATCCTTTGCTTTTCTATTAAGTGCCATTGTTGCTGACGGTTTTAATAATTTTGCTCTTTCAGATAAGTATTCCATAGTCACTCCTTTTATTTTATAAATTTTTCAGGAGAAATATAGTCACCAAATTTTTCCCTTGCTTTCAATAATCTTTCCTTTTGCTCTTGAAGAACTTTAAAAACTTCCTCAGGTGCATCCTCAATTTTTTCTTCTACAAATTTTTTAACCCTATCAATTTTAGCAAGATTTTCTGAAACTCTTATTTTAAACTGTTCAATATAATCCTCTTTTAGATATTCTTTTTTCAAAACATCATTGAATAAAACTCTCAAATCCTCATAGAAAGGAATAAGTCCTGTTGGAGTTTCAATTGCCTTTACATCATTATGAACCCTTAATTCCATCCATTTAATCCATACATGTTTGTCTTTCCTTGAATTTAAAAAAATGTCTTTTTTCAAATCTTTAAGAAAGTAATTTACTCCAAAAACAAGTGGAACTTTCTTTAACCTTCTTCCAAATTCAATGTAATCCTTTATATATTTACCAAGTGGGATAGAGATAAAGTCCTGTATACTCATTATATTTATTTCATATTTACCTTCTTGTCCAACAATTGCAAAAGTTGTTTCTGTTTCAAGTGCAACTCCATAAGATATTATTCCATGAACCCAATCAAAACCTTGTTGAACAGGAACGTAACCTCTATAATCTCTCCCCCCAAAAATAATACCACCAAGTTCAACTCCATTTGGATTTTCAAGTTCTTCATCACAGTTTGGAAGTGCCTTTAAAGATATTGTATATCTTGCATTTTTATGAGAGGGTAATATCTCTTCGCCTTTTTCATCCTTTTTGCCTTTGTACCACTTTCCTGAATAATTTATTCCTTCTTGCGGTAATTCACATCCCATATCAAGCCACCAGACCTTCCCATCTTTTACAAGTACATTTGAAAATATTATTTCATTTGGAGATGTAATTGTCTGATAAATCAAAGGGTCATCAATAGGATTGACCCCCTGAATTATTCCAAAAATTCCACATTCAACATTCACAGCTCTACAAATTCCATTTATATTTCTGACATAAGCAATGTCATCTGAAAGTATTTTTTCTCCTTCCAGCATTGCAGTTGATGTTTTCCCACAAGCACTTGGAAAAGCACCTGCAAGATATGTTTTCCTTCCACCAGGTCCATAAACTCCAATTATCATAAAATGTTCTGCAAGCCAATCTTCATTATGTGATTTCCTTATTGCAAGTCGTAAAGCGAGTTTCTTAAATCCTACAGAATTTCCTGCATATTGAGTATTAACACTATAAACTGTATTTTCAGAATAATCAATGTATATTCTTTTCTTATCATAGTCCTTACTTGTCATATTTTCATTAAGTCGGCCTGCTGAATGAAGTGTAAAGAAAATATCTGTTCTGTCATCAACTTCTAAAAATTTTTTGTAGCCATGCCTGTATAATAAATTAACTGAATGAGCAACATACCAACTATCAGTGCATTCAATACATGGAATAGCAAAAAGAGAATCACTCGGTCCTAAAACTAAAAATCTAACTATCATTGTTTTGCCTTTCATTAAACCATTAAGTAAATCCTTTATTTCATTTAAACCTTCTTCTCTATCAATCTGATTTAAAGCAGGACTTAACTTATCACCTTTCGGAACAAGAAACTTTGTAACTTCTCTGTCTCTTCCCTGGTCATAATATCCATCAAAATGAAAAGTATGACCTGGTGTTAATAAGGCAGCACTTTCTTCTTTACTAACAATGGCCATATTTTTTATGTAAGCAATTTCATCTGGTGTATCACTGCAGATAAAAACATCTTCTGGTTGACATAAAACAATACTATTAGCAATAAATTTTAATACTTTCTTACTTTTTATTTTTTTTAATTTTTCATATTCTTCTTTTTTCAAATGTTTTTCAAAAATTTGGGTATAATAATCCTCCACTTTTGCCTCCTTGTGAACTTTTCTTTAGTTTAAATAAGATTGGATTATATTTTAATATTAATTTTATTTTTATGTCAAATTTTTGTATGAATAAAGTGCAATAGATACAATTTAGGACGTTCTGTAAACCCTTGTCACTATTAGTTTCCCAAAGGACACCTCGTAGGTGGGATTTTTTAAGGGATTAGAAGTTTTTGACCAGGATAAATAGTGTCTGATTTTAAATTATTCAATTTTTTTATTTCACTCACAGAAGTATCATATTTTTTCGCAATTTTAGTCAAATACTCTCCCTTTTGAACTATATGATATCTTTCTTTTCCTGTTTTTAATATAGATCTTACAGGTTCAGAAGTCGGTTCTATTTTATGCTCTGAAATATGCTTTTTCAATTGATAAATCTCACTTTCATGTCTTGTCAATTCTTCCAAAAAACTTTTTGTGACTTCATTAATTTTCCTATCTACTTGATTTATTTTTTCATCTATCTGGTCAATCTTCTTTGGTAAATCCTGTAATGTTGTTACAATCTTTATTTGGGTGTCTCTTAAATTTACTATATCTGTCTTAATATTTGATTGAGTTTCTATTAAACCTTGATGCATATTGGCTGTTTTTAAAGATAGGTCATTATAAACTAATTTCACACCTTCTATATCCTTTTTTATCCCTTCAATATCTTTTTTAATCTCAATATTTTTTTCAATAAATTCATCACTCAATTTTTTAATTTTCTCAGATTGCTCAAAATTGTTTTCATCTATTTTCCCCTTTACTCCTTTAATCTCATCTTTTAAATTATTGACTTCATTACTCAAAACTAAAATATTCTCATTAGTTTCATTTATATTTTTCTTAATTTTTTCATCACCCTGTTTGTAATCAGTTTCTATTTTATTAAATTTTTCACCTATCTGTTTTACAGTTGCATAAAAATCATCTTCTAAATTATTTATTTTTTCTTTAATCGCATCTATATCATCTTTTGTAGCAATATCTGAACAACTATTGAAAATTAAAGCAATGCCAAATGAAAAAATTGTTATAAAAACTTTTTTTCTCATTTTTTCACTTCTAATTTAAATTCACACCTTCTATTTTTTGCCCATGCTTCTTCATTACTTCCTATAACTGCTGGTATATCTTCTCCATAACTTACAGTGTATAGTCTTTTTGGAGAAACACCCATAACAATAAGAAATCTTCTTGCACTTAATGCTCTCTGTTCTCCAAGAACAAGATTATATTCTCTTGTCCCTCTTTCATCACAATGACCTTCAATTAAAATTTTAATCTCTGGATTTTTTAATAAATATTCTCCAATTTTTTTAAGTATTTTTGCTGCATCATCTCTTATATCATATTTATCAAAATCAAAATAAATATTCTGGAATATCTCCTTTAATTCTGGACTTATCTCTTCTGGCTTTACAAATTTTACACCTTCTGGTATGGGAGTAATTGGAACCTCTTCTCCTTTGATACTTGCTTTGATTTCTTCTGGAGTTGCTTTCCCTTCTTCTTTAGGAACTTTTGTTTCTTCTAGGATTTTTACCTGTTCTGGAGTTTTTGTTTCTTCTGGTTTTAATATACTTACAAGTTCTGGTTTCTTCTCTTCTCTTTTTTCCTCAAGAAATTCCTTTTTTACCCTTGTTGGACAGACGCATCCAGCGAAACTGACTAATATAACTCCAACTATAATAAACTTTCCTCTCTTCATATACACCCCCATTTTTTCTAATTTTATACTACTTTTTTTATTTGTCAAATTTAATTTTATACTACTTTCTTTTTATTATTTTTCAAATTAATTTATAAATCTCCTATTGCCCACAATAAACCTCTTTTAACAATCTCTTTCGCTTCTGGAATTTCAAAATCGCCTAACTGGTGACCAAATGAAGCATAAAAAATTCTTCCTTCTCCGTACCTTCTTTTCCAGACAGCAGGCATAACAGTACCCTCAATCCATGGAAGCGAAGTATTTTTAAAGGTTGTTGTTGCGAGGACTTCATTTGACGGATCTATGTGCATATAATATTGTTCTGATTTTAACTTAAAATCAGAAATCCCTTTTACAATAGGATCCTCTTTTTTAACTATATTTACTTCATATTCAACTATTCCACCAGGATGAGCAACAAATTGTCCTCCAACCATAAATTGATAAGAAGTATTTTCTCTAAAAGCATCTCCCATACCACCATGCCATCCAGCAAGTCCAGCTCCTGAACTTACCAATTGCTCTAAACTTTTAAATTGTTCTGAAGTTATTTTCCCCATTGTCCAGTTTATTACAATTAAATTTGCTGAAGCAACTTTTTTACTATCAAGAAATATATCAAGTGTATTATAAATTTCAACTTTATATCCCTCATTTCCCATTATTTCTGCAAAGATCTCTGTCGTTTCCTTTGGTTGATGCCCTTCCCAACCACCCCAGACAAAAATTATTTTTTTCATATTCCTCTCCTAAATTTTAAGGTTTAAAATTAGATTACTTAAATATTTAATTGAAAATGACAAAACTCTTTCATCAAGATTAAATTTACTGTTATGATGTAATCCAGTTTTTTTGCCACAACCAATAAATATATATGTTGAAGGAACAATTTTTCCATAAAATGCAAAGTCTTCTCCTCCCATAGAAGGATGATATTTATAAAAGTATTTTAAAGGCAAAATTTCTTTACTCGTCTTTTCAATCGCTTCAGTTAACTTAGAATCATTCTTAACAGATGGAGAATAACAATCATAAAAAAATTTAATTTTACACTTAAAAGATGAAGCAATTTTTTTACATATATTCTTCATTTCATTCTTTATTTTCATCCTTATCTTTTCAGAAAGAGTCCTAACAGTCCCTTCAATTTCAACTATATCAGGAATTACATTAAATGCATATCCTCCTTTTATTTTGCAAACAGAAATTACTGCTGGTTCGTATGGACTGATTCTTCTGCTTAAAATTGTCTGTAAACTTGATATCATATATGAAGAACAAACAATAGGATCATTTGTTGTATCTGGTGCACTCCCATGTCCACCTTTTCCTTCTATTATTATTTTAAATCTATCAGTATTTGCCATAATTGTACCTTTTTCAATATAAATTTTATTAAGTGGTATATCAGATATAAAATGAAAACCAATTAGAAAATTAACATCGTCCAGAACGCCCTGTTTTATCAATTCACTCGCACCACCAGGTGGTTTTTCCTCACATGGCTGAAAAATGAGTTTAACATTATAATTCAGAAAATCTATAAATTTTGTAAGAATAAAACCAACTCCAAGAAGTGTTGCAGTATGTCCATCATGACCGCAAGCATGCATTATCCCTTTATTCTTTGAACAAAATTCAAGACCTGTTTGTTCTTCAATTGGTAAAGCATCTATATCTGCTCTTATCCCTATTGTTTTTGAAAAATTTTTATTTATATATCCAACAACTCCTGTTTTTGCTTTTACTTCATAATTTATTCCAATTTCTTTCAAAATCTCCTGTATTTTCTCAGAAGTTTTATATTCTTCAAAACCAAGTTCAGGATACATATGGAAATATCTTCTCCATTTAATTACATCTTTTTCAATCTCCTTTATTTGCTTTTCCAATAACTTATTCACTTTCATTCTTTTTTTACGAAAATCAATTCAAATTTTTCTTGTTCAAATTTTTTATTTATCTGTTCAATTATTTTATCAATAACTTCCATTTCGTACTTATAGTCCACACTAAAACTCAACAGGAAAATTGTTTGAGTAGTTGAAAATTCAGTTAAATAAACTTCATAACTATCTTTTATAATATACAGATTGTTTTTACATATTTCCAACAATATTTCTTTTATTTTTTCTTTATCTTTCAAATTCTGGATTCCAATTTTCAATCTAATCTTTATTTTTGTGTCAGGAAATCCAAAATTAACAATTCTTGTTTTTGCTATTTCAGAATTTGAAACAATTACAATATTATTTTCGGGTGATAAAATCTTTGTTCTTCTCATCCCTATTTCTATAACTTCTCCAATTTCTCCTGTTGAAAGTCTAATTCTATCTCCTATTTTAAATGGCTTATCTATTATTATAAAAAAACCCGAAATCATATTTGAAAGTGTATCCTGAGCAGCAAATGCAATAGCAAAAGAAGCAATACCTGCTGCTCCAAGAATGCTTGTTATTGGTTGATTGAATTTATTAAGAATTATCGTAACAGCAATAAAAAATATAATTATTCTTGAAACTCTTTTGAATAAACCCATAAATTCTTCATCAATTTTCGTTTTTGTCTTTTTTGCCACTTCTTCAAGATACCATTCAACAAATCCATCAACTATACCACTTATCACAAAAGCAATAGAAAGGACTATAAAAGAATAGATGATTTTCGGCAAATTAGAAAGAAATTTGGTAAGCGCCAAATTTTCAGTTTTTATAAGAAGCGAGGTTCTTTCCCATAAAATGCTAATTCCAGAAAAAAATACAAAAGATACAATTCCTTTCCCTGTCCTTTTTAAAATTTTAGTATCAAGTTCTCTACCTTTTAGAAATTTTGTAAGAATATTTTCCCAGAACCATTTAACGATAAAACAAATAACTAATATTATCAGGAAATATATAAGTGTTAAAAGGTTATTTTTCAATGTTTCAGTCATTTAGGTTATTTTATCAATTTTCATATATTCTCTTAAAACTTCTGGAACAATTATTTCTCCTTTTTCTGTTTGGTAATTTTCAATAATTCCTATTATAGTTCTTGGTAAAGCAACGCCAGAACCATTAAGAGTATGAATATAATCTGTCTTACCATCTTTCCTTTTATACTTAATATTTGCTCTTCTTGCTTGAAAACTTTCAAAATTGGAACAGGAAGAAACCTCAAGGTATTTTTCAACTCCAGGACACCAGACCTCTATATCATAACATTTACTACCTGCAAAACTTAATTCTCCTGTACATAAAAGAACAACTCTATAAGGAAGATTTAATAACTGCAAAACTTTCTCTGCCTCTCCAAGAAGTGTTTCAAGTTCATCATATGATGTGTCCGGTTTAACAAGTTTAACAAGTTCTACTTTATCAAACTGATGAACCCTTATAAGACCTTTTGTCTCCCTACCATATGCACCTGCCTCTCTTCTAAAACAAGGTGTATAAGCAACATAATAAATTGGTAAATCTTCTTCCTTCAAAATCTCATTTTTATGAAGATTTGTCACAGGGACTTCTGCTGTTGGAATTAAGAAAAAATCATCCCTTTCAAGGTAATACATATCATCTTCAAGTTTTGGCAACTGTCCTGTATTAAATAAACTATCCCTATTAACAATTGAAGGAACCCAGACCTCTCTAAAACCATTTTTTATATGTAAATCAAGCATAAAATTAATCAATGCTCTAACAAGAAGTGCACCTTTTTCTTTGAAAACCGGGAAAAAACTTCCAGTAATTTTTGCTCCAACAGAAAAATCAAAAATCCCAATTTTTTCACCAATTTCCCAGTGAGGAAGAACTTTAAAATTTCTCTCTCTAATCTCACCCCATTGTCTTACTACAACATTATCTCTTGCGTCCTTTCCAATAGGAACAGATGAATGTGGAATATTTGGAATGAAAGATATTATTTTTTCTATCTCTCTTTCAATCTGATTTAATTTTTTTTCTACTTCTTTTATTTCGTCAGAATATTTTCTTGCCTGAGTTATTAAGGGAGCAACTGAATTTTTATCCTCTATTTTTGATATTTTTTCTGTTAAATCTTTCTGCCACTTTTTCCTTTCTTCCAAAAACATTATTAATCTTCTTCTTTCATTATCAAGTTGTTCAAATTTTTCCCAATCAACTTTCTGCCCTTTTAATTCTGCTGCTTTTTTCAGTAAATCAATATTTTCTCTCACAAATTTAATAGGATACATTTATTCTCCTATTTTTATAGCAAGTTCTCCTTCCTTCATCATACCCCACTCTTCTCTTAATAACTTTTCAATATAAAATGGGTCATTTTTTATTTTTTCAATCTTTTCTAAAAGTAATTTATTCTCTTTTTCAAAACGCGCAATTTCATTTTTATAAAATCTGTATGTCTTATAGGAAGTATACAATATTTTTAATCTTATTCCGCAACAAATTATTAAAAAAATCATTACAAGAAAGGGCAAATTTTTCCTAATCTTTCTCATTTTCCCAATATTATTTTGCCATAATATTTCGCCGTTTTTCCAAGATTTTCCTCAATTCTCAACAGTTGATTATATTTGCACAATCTCTCAGTTCTTGACAATGAACCACTTTTAATCTGCCCTGTATTTGTTCCTACAGTTAAATCTGCTATAAAAGTATCTTCTGTTTCTCCACTTCTATGAGATATAATCGTTCTGTAGCCATTCATTTTAGCAATCTCAATTGTCTCAAATGTTTCTGTTAAAGTTCCT
>JAMWCJ010000117.1 GCA_023818645.1 Candidatus Omnitrophota bacterium
CTAAGACAGATTTTCCATACTTGGTAAGATAATAACCAAGATTTACTACTGTTGTTGTTTTACCTGACCCTCCTTTTTGATTTATAACTGCTATTTTTCTCATTTTTCACTCTTTATAAGTTCATAACTTCTTAATTTATTTTATACAAAAATAAAAAATTGTCAAATTTTTTAAAAAATTAATTGTCTTTATAAAAAATGGAAGTTATAATTATTAGTATGAAAATTAAAGGGACAACAAGAATAACAGGTGTTTTTGGATATCCTGTAAATCATTCATTATCTCCTATTTTTCAGAATGCTGCTTTTGATTATCTTAAACTTGACTATGTTTATATCCCTCTTGAAGTAAAACCAGAAAATTTAAAAATTGCTGTAGAATCAATAAAAATTTTCAACTGGATTGGTGTAAATGTAACAATACCTCATAAAAAAGAAGTTATAAAATATTTAGATGAACTTGATGAAAGTTCAGAAATACTTAGTGTTGTTAACACTATTCATAATATAGATGGAAAACTTAAAGGATATACAACAGATGGAGATGGATTTATAAGGTCATTGAAAGAAGATGGAAAATTTAATATTAAAAATAAAAATGTTTTCATAATTGGTGCAGGAGGGTCTTCTTATGCAATCTGTGGTGCTCTTATAAAAGAAAGGGTTAAATCTATTTTTATTACCAATAGAACTTATGAAAACGCAAGAAAGTTAAAAGAACATTTGAAGAAAAAATTAAACTTTAAAAATATAGAGATAATTGAATTTGAAAAAAGGAATGATAGAAAAATATGGGAAAATATTGATTTACTTATAAATACAACATCTGTTGGAATGAAAGAAAATGACCCTTTACTAATAGAAAAAATCAATATTGAAAAAGTCCAGTTTGTTTATGATATTGTATATAATAGGAAAACTGAATTATTAAAATCTGCAGAATATTTAAAAATTTCTAATCTTGATGGTATTTCTATGCTTGTCTATCAAGGAGCAATATCTTTTGAAATCTGGACAGGTAAAAAGGCACCAGTTGATATAATGAAAAAAGCAATTTGTGAAAAAATCAAAAAATAAAAAGTTGAAAAATATCTTTTTAAAAGTTTAAAATATATAAAACAAATTAAACAAAATGGATGAGATAAAAGAAAAAATTATAGAACTTGCAGGAAATATAGGAGAAGGGCTTGGTTTAAACAGAACTACCTGCCAGATTTATGCTCTTTTATATCTAAATTCTCAACCACTTTCTCCCGGTCAGATAACAAAAGAACTTGGAATAAGTAAAGGAAATGTAAGTTTAAATTTAAAAAAACTTGAAGAATGGAATGCAGTGGAAAAAGTATGGAAAAGAGGACATACGAGAGCATTATACAAAGCAAATGAAGATATAGAAGGAATAGTATATTCTAAATTGCAAAGTGGGATTAAAAAAAGAATTGATGAAATAAGGAAATGTTTTGAAGATGTGAGAAATAAAATAAACAAAAGAAAAGGGAAAGAAAAAATTGTGAAAAAAATTGAAATCATTGAAAAAATAATAAATAAATTTGAATTTTTAATAGAAAATTTAAAATATCTAAAAAATAATGAAATTAATTGGTAAAATTTACTTTTTTTAAAATTAAAGGTAAAATTTTTAAAAAAGGAGTAAAATGATAAAGTTTGGAGAAGTTCTTGAAAAGTTTCCACCCGAGTTAAAAAATGCTGTTATTGCTTTATATGACTTTTTAAGAGAAGAGTATGTTATAAAAAGAGAAGAGTTTGAAGAATTGAAAAATATTGTTAAGTCACTTGCAATAGCCCAGGAGAAAACAGAGGAGAGATTAAACCAATTAGTAATAGTTCAGCAGAAGACAGAGGAGAGAATAAGTCAACTTACGGTAGCCCAGCAGAAAACAGAGGAGAGAATAAATCAACTTACGGTAGCCCAGCAGAAGACAGAAGAGAGATTAAATCAACTTGCGATAGCCCAGCAGAAAACAGAAGAGAGGTTAAACCAATTAGTAATAGCCCAGCAGAAAACAGAAGAGAGAATAAACCAACTTACGATAGCCCAGCAGAAAACAGAGGAAAGATTAAATCAACTTGCAGAGGCTCAGAGAAAAACTGAAGAAGAATTAAGAAGTTTAACAAGAACTGTAAAAAGAATACAAAAAGAATTAGGTGGTATTTCTCATTCAATTGGATTTGATTTAGAAAATCAAGCATATAAGGGATTACCAAAGATTTTGAAAGAAAAACATAACATAGATTTAACTGAGAGATTATTAAGAAAATTTATTGAATATCCTGATGGACGAGAAGAAGAGATAAATATATTTGGAAAAGGGAAAAAAGATGGTGAAGAAGTTTACATAATAGGAGAAGCGAAAACACATTTGAAATTGAAAGATATAGATACATTTAAGAAACGTCTTGAAAGGATAAATAAAGTTATACCATATAGAAAATTTCCTCTATTTGTAGTTCATTCCTGTTCTCCAAAAATTGTAAAATATGCAGAAGATAATGGATTTCCTGTCTTCTTCTCATATGAATTTTGAAATATTCTTCAAAATTCAAAAAAATATTTTTATTTGACAGAATTGTTTAATTTGTTTAAAATAAATTAAACAAAATGGAAAGAGCAATTATAAAACCGACAAAAGGGTTAAAGTCAATAAATTTAAAGGAAATTTATACATATAGAGAACTTCTATATTTTTTAATTTGGAAAGATATAAAAGTAAAATACAAACAAACAATCTTTGGAATTGGATGGGCGATTTTACAACCATTTTTTATGATGATAATATTTACTTTATTTTTTGGTAAATTTGCAAAAATTCCATCAGATAATATTCCTTATCCTATATTTTCTTATACAGGTTTAATCATATGGACTTATTTTGCAAATAGTTTAACTTTTGCTGTTGATAGTATAGTAAAGCATCAGAATGTAGTCACAAAAATATATTTCCCTAAGATTTTATTGCCTCTTTCTTCAATTCTAAGTAATCTCGTTGATTTTTTTATTTCATTTATCATTTTAATTTTGTTTATGTTTTTTTTCAGAATTACACCAAGTTACAGGATTTTTTATTTCCCTTTATTTCTGTTAATTACTATTATAACTGCTTTTTCTGTCTCTCTTTACCTTTCTGCTTTAAATGTATATTATAGAGATGTAAAATATATCATGAATTTTTTAATCCAGGTTTGGTTTTTTTTAACACCCATTACTTATCCTATTTCAATAGTTCCTGAAAGATTTAGATTAATATATAATCTAAATCCAATGGTAGGTGTGATAGAAGGTATGAGATGGTGCCTTATTGGGAAAGAAATAGGTTCTTTAAATATGATGATTTTTTCACTTTTCATTATTTTTATCCTTTTTATATATGGTTTGTACTTTTTCAAAAATATGGAAAAATCATTTGCAGATGTAATATAGAAATATGGAAACAGCAATAAAAGTAGAAAATTTAAGCAAAAAGTATAAAATTGGAGAAAGATTACCTTATAAAACAATAAGAGAAGAGATAATTAAATTTTTCAAAAAAGAAAGAAAAAAGAATGACCAATATATATGGGCATTAAAAAATATAAGTTTTGAAATAAATAAAGGTGAAGTTGTTGGAATTATTGGACCAAATGGAGCAGGAAAAACAACATTACTTAAAATTCTATCAAAAATAACAGAACCAACAGATGGATATGCAGAAATTTATGGAAAAGTAGGGAGTTTACTTGAAGTTGGAATTGGTTTTCATCCAGAATTAACAGGAAGAGAAAACATATATTTAAATGGTGCAATATTAGGAATGAGAAAGACCGAAATAGATAAAAAATTTGATGAAATTGTCTCTTTTGCTGAAATTGAAAAATTTCTTGATACACCGGTTAAATATTATTCTTCAGGTATGTATGTTCGTCTTGCCTTTTCAGTTGCTGCGCATTTAGAACCAGATATTTTACTTGTTGATGAAGTTTTAGCAGTTGGAGATATATCTTTCCAAAAAAAATCTCTTGGTAAAATGGAAGGACTTACAAAAGAAGGAAGAACTATTTTGTTTGTTAGTCATAATATGGGAGCAATTAGAAGTTTATGTGAGAAAGTTATCTGGCTTGAAAAAGGGAATATAAAGAAAATAGGGAAAACTGATGAA
>JAMWCJ010000118.1 GCA_023818645.1 Candidatus Omnitrophota bacterium
CAATACAATTCACGCCAAAAGGAAAAGTCAACATATACTTTAGCAAAGAGGAAGAGTTCTCGAGTATTTTGGAGATTCTACCAAAGATTTTTGTTGGGAAAAATAGATCTAAGTGGGAGTGGCAAGTCTTAACTAGACAGAGAATTGAACATACTGTACCAATCGCTATCAAAAATTTCATTAAGACCGAAGTAAAAGCTGAGATTAGAAATGAAAAACCTAAAGATGTCACTATTCCTATTAAAAACTTTGTCAATTATGAACTCAAACTGATGGTTAGGAACAAAGAGGGAAAAGTAATCAAAAGAGTAGTTAAAAAAGATAATAAATAAACAAATTGTTTAGTTTACCATTAGTTTGCACGCAATAACAAGAATTCTGATGGATTTTTTGACAGAGACATTTTAAAGTTTAAGAAGATTTCTATTAAATATATGGTCATAAGTGGTAAAAGAGAATCCAAAATCCAAGGCGACTTATTTTACTTACTAAGAGAATTAATCAGACATAATCCTCGTTTTGATAATGTAGAATTTAAAGAAGTTGAGATGGGATATCCTGTTAAAGTTGGTGGACGAACTTTAGAGGCTGATATAGTAATTTTTGATAAAGACAATCGTGCTTGGCTTGTTATAGAAACCAAAAGACTTACTGAAGGTGGATATAGTGAAAAATTTGACCCGAACAGTCCAAGTGTTATTAGACAGGCTTCTGAATATGCTATTGGTTTAGGTGCTCCTTTTTTCGCTACTTGCAATGGAGAAGTACTGGTCCTTTTTGAAACCTTTAAGGAATTTGTACCGCTACCTCAAAGAAAACAGAAAAGTTATTACTTAAGAAAATTCATTCCTGAAGAATTTGCTGAAGTTTTACTACAGGATATAGTTAGCCTTAGGTTAGGTATAACTAAATGGCCACCACTTGATGAGAATTTTGTTGAAAGACTTAAGACATTACATCGTTTCATTTCTTTACCTATTTTTGAATCTTTAAAAAAACTTTTAGAAACTGATGCTAAGTTTAGAAAGAAATATTCTAAATGGCTTGATGAACAAGGATTTACTTATAATGAAGATACACACAACAAAATTGCGATAGAGGCAGCTTACTTACTAATGAATAAAATCCTATTCTATAAAATTCTAGAGACAAAATACAAAGATTTGCCACCTCTTTCTAAGATTTCTCTTCTAACTAAAGATGCATTAAGTAAATTGAAACAGAAGTTGGATGAATGTTTTGGTACAGCATTAAGAATTGATTATAAAGCAGTTTTCCAGCCAGGAATATACGATGAAATACCATTACCACAAGATATAATAGAAACATTAAATGAATTCTTGGATGAAGTTTCTACCTATGATTTAGATAAAATACCTAGCGATATAATCGGTAGAATTTATGAAGGTCTGATTCCTAAAGAAGAAAGACATAGATTAGGGCAATATTATACTCCACCTGCAATATGTGACCTAATAACTAGAATGTGTATTAATTCTCCTGATGCTTTAGTTCTAGACCCTGGATGTGGTAGTGGTGGTTTTTTGGTTAAGTCTTATTATAGAATTTTAGAACTTATAAATAGGAAAGTTTCTGATGAAAAAATCCATCAAAAAATCCTTAATCAACTGTGGGGAATTGATATAAACCAGTTTGCAGCTCATCTTTCGGTTATCAACTTAACTATGAGAAACATCAATGTCAGAAGCGATATTGTAAATATTCTACCTATGGATTTCTTCAAAGTTTTTCATGAGCAAAAGACATTAAAACCATACAAAGGTCTTACACTTGATGAAGCAAAAGGAATCTATTCTCTACCATTGAATTTTGATGCTGTAGTTTGCAATCCTCCTTATACTAGACAAGAGCAAATTGGAGATAAAGATTATAAGGAGTATATAAGAAAAGTTGCTTTAACATTTAACGGAAAACAAATTGAAATGAGTGCTAGGGCTGGAATTTATGTTTTATTTTTCACCCATTCTACACATTTCCTTAAAGAAAAAGGCATGATGGGTTATATTGTTTCCAATTCGTGGTTAGATGTAGAATTTGGCAAGGATTTACAGAAATTCTTCTTAGATAATTTTAAAATTCATTCTATTGTCGAATTTGATAGAAGAGTATTTGAAGAAGCAGCTATAAATACAATAATCATAATATTACAAAAATTAACTGGAAATAGGAATAAAAAAGAAAGGGATAGTAATTTTGTAAAGTTTGTTAGAATTAAACAACCGCTTAAAACAGAGGAAATTAAAAATTTGATAGAAAATGCCAAAGAATCTTACGAAGACGAAATAGCTCATGTTATATTGAAAAAACAAGGAGAGTTATATCAAGAAGAAAAATGGACCAAATACTTAAGAGCACCTCCTATATTTTTTGAAATAATTAAAAGCCCTAAAATTACGACTCTCAAAGATATAGCAAAGATAAAATATCCATTTCCAGGTAAAACTGGTGCTAATGAATTTTTCATAATCTCAAAAAACATAGTTAAAGAGTGGGGTATTGAGAAGAAATATATTAAGCCAATTTTTGTAAGTCCCAGAGAAATTAAAACTATTGAGGCAGTTGATATCGAAAACTTAAATTACGTATTGGTCGTGAATGAACCGAAAAACAAACTTAAAGGGTCTAATGTTCTAGAATATATAAAACATGGAGAAACAAAGGAAATCACAATTAAGAGAGGTTCTGAAGCAGGAAAAACAGTAATTGGTTATCATAACATACCAGTTCTTAGAAACAAGAAAATATGGTATTCCTTGGGAGAAAAAGAAGTTTCTGAAATATTATTTCCAGCTATAATGTGGGAAAGAATTTTTGCTATATGGAATAAAATTCATGCTACAGCAACTCACAATTTTTATGAAATAGAGCCAAAAAATAAAAAAGACACAATATTACTACTAAGTTTCTTGAATTCGACATTAAATGCTTTATTTACAGAACTTTATGGAAGAACACCATTAGGGGCAGGAGCATTAGAAATCATGGTATATGAAGTTGAAAATTTACCCATTTTAAATCCAGCAAAATTATCACAAAAAGAAAAAGAAAAAATAGAGAAAGCATTTATAAAGCTTTGCAATGTACAGAAGAAAAATAATAAAAATTTGGAAAAGGAAGCTAGAAATGAACTTGATAATGCAATTTTTGATGTTTTAGAATTAAATGACGGAGAAAGACAACAGGTAATAGATGGTCTTAATCATTTACGAGAAATGAGAAAAAGAAGAAAAGAACCCGAAGTTTTAATCGAACATCCTGAAAGTGTGAAGATACCAAAGCAAAAAAGAATAAAAGAGTTTAAGAAATCAGAAAAGATTTCACTTAAAAAATGGTTTGGTAGTTAAATAATTCCTTTCTTTTTAAGTTCTTTTTCTATTTCTTCTTGTGATTTACCACAAACAGAACAACCAGATTTTATTAGCCATATATCCGAACTTTTTTCAATGACTTTCTTTCCTGGTAATGATCTAGCTCCACTTCTCTTAACACTTATAGCACCAGGAATATACCAACATTGAATAATTCCCTTATCGCAAAATGGACAACTTAATTCTTCATATTGTCCTCTCACATTATATCTCCTAACTAAATGTTATTGTTAAAAGAACTACTAGAAATAATCCCATAGTTGCAAGAGACATATAAAATGATCTATCAATACTTTCAAAATCAATTCTTCCTTTATTCTTTAAATAAGAATTCTTTATAAACCAAAATGTCAAAAAAAAGAGCGTTAGACCAATACCAAATAATATGGAAAGAAGTGGATTTGACTTAAGTTTTAAGATATTATTTCCAGATAGACTTATAGCTCCAATCATTATACTGCCACCAAATGTGTGAATAGATGTCACTATTTCCAACAATTTTAATTCTATATCTTCTTTAGCCAATGATAATCGACCTCTCATAATTAAGTTTTGGTATGCTTACAAACACTGTATATCCTGTATCAACCGCAAAATTTGTTTTTAAGGAATATGTTCCCTGCGTTATGAAATATGTTTTACTGAAAACAGTGGAATTAAATCTATCGTTTATTTGTATTTTTACTGGAATGTCTCCCAAAGCTTGTGGCTGTGAAAATAAACCTAGAAGATAAGGTATTATAGG
>JAMWCJ010000119.1 GCA_023818645.1 Candidatus Omnitrophota bacterium
AACAGACCGTTGATTATTAATGTTTAATTTTTAATGCCTATTTTTTCTAAGTCCTCTTTTAGACAATTTCCAATCCAGAGTTCAAGTCGTTCTACAAGATACCTTTTCTGGAAATCTAAACTTAATTGATCAAGTGTTTTTATTATATCTTCTGGAAGTTTTTTATTAAATGATTTTATATTTTCTTCAAAATGTATGGATTTTCTCATTCCAACAAGTGCAGAAGCAACATAGTTCTTTGAAACACACCAATTTATTGCGATTTGTGATAAACTCATTCCTATATCTTTTGCTATTTTTTCTATTTCATCAATAAAATTTAAAACCTTTGAATAAACTGGCTCGTTAAACAATACATTATTTTTTCTTATATTTTCTATTATTTCACTTCTATCTTTAAATCTACCTGTTAAAAGACCCTCGGCAAGAGGACTATATGCAAGATAATCAACTTTATTTTCTATACAAAAATCAGTTGTTTCATCAATGTCGTAACATCTCCAGATTAAAGAATAAGGAACTTGATTTGATATAATAACAGAAGAAAAGATCTCTTTTTTAAAGTTTTGAAGATGTTTTTTTCTGAAATTACTCACTCCTGCAAATCTAATCAATCCTTCTTTTTGTAATTTTTTCATTGAATCTGCAATATCCTCGTAATCTTTTTCACTCATATCTTCTTTGTGCCAGAGATGTTTCATTTTAGGCCAGTGTATTTGATATAAGTCAATATAATCTGTCTTTAACCTTTTTAAACTTCCTGTTAAATGTTCCTTTACTGTTTTATAGTCAAAATGGTTTCCTCCTATTTTTGTTGCTATTACAAATTTGTCTCTTTTCCCTTTTAAAATCTCTCCTAAAACAGATTCACTCTCTCCATATCCCTCAGCAGTATCAATAAAGTTAACACCATTTTCAATAGCAAGGTCTATTATTTTCTCTACTTCTTTTTTATCATAACTACCCCATTGCCCACCTATCTGCCAGGCACCTATTGCTATTGCACTTACTTTTAAATCACTATTTCCAATCTTTTTGTATATCATATTAACTCCTTTTTTATTTACCAATACAGAAATTTGAAAAGATTTGATCCAGTATTTTATCGTTTATTTTATTTCCTGTCAATTCATCTATTTCGTTTATACATCTTTTTAAATTTTCAGCAACAATTTCAATTGAATTTTCATTTAATATTTCTTTTAAGTATTGCTTTATCGTATTTATCTTTTTTTCCTGCCTTAAATTCAGATATATTTCATCTCCTTTTATCTCTCCAAATCCTTCACTTACAAGTTGCAAAAGTTTATTTTCTATCTCTTCAATTCCTATATAATTTTTTATTGAGGCTTTTATAATTCTATCTGATTGAAATTCATTATAAATTTTCTCTATTTCAACTTTCTGTGGAAGGTCTATTTTATTTATTATAATCAGGTATGGTTTTTCTTTTATGTGGTTAAGTAGTTGATAGTCATACTCATTTAATTTTCTACTCCCATCTATAATAAGAAGATTTATCTCTGCTTTTTCCATCCATTCAATTGATTTTTCTACTCCTATTTTTTCTATTTTATTTTTTGCCTTTCTTATCCCGGCAGTGTCAATTATATTAAAAGGTATTCCTTTAATATTGACTATTTCTATTATTGCATCCCTTGTTGTTCCTGGTATTTCTGTAACTATTGCTCTATCTTCTTTTAAAAAGGCATTCAACAAACTTGATTTGCCTACATTTGGACTTCCTATTATTGCGACATTTACACCTGTCTGTATTATTTTCCCTTTATTAGATTTTTCCAGAAATCTTTCAATCTCACGATAAATATTTTTCAGTTCTTTTCTAAAATCAAGGGGATATTTTTCAACATCTTCTTCTTCAGGAAAGTTAATTTTTGCCTCTACCTCTACAAGAAGATTGAAAATTTTTTCTTTTATTTCGGAAATAAATTTGCTTAAAAAACCCTTTAATTTTTTTATTCCTATATTAAGTCCATAATTTGTTTTGCTATAAATGATATCAAGAATAGATTCTGCCTGAGTTAAATCAATCCTTCCATTTAAAAAAGCCCTTTTTGTAAACTCACCAGGTTCTGCAAGACGTGCTCCTTTTTTAATGCATAAGTTTAAAACTTCTCTCAATGGAACAATCCCACCATGACAGTTTATTTCAGCCATATCTTCTTTTGTATAACTTTTTGGACTTTTCATTATTGTAACTATAACTTCATCAATAATTTTTCCATTTTCAACTATATGTCCATAATGAACTGTATGACTTGGTAATTCACTGATTTTGAATTTTTTCTTTTTCTTTGGATTTTTACCTGGAGCAAAAATCTCCTCAATAATCCTGTATGTATCCTTTCCACTTAATCTTACTATTCCTATTCCACTTACTCCCAAAGGTGTTGATATTGCACAAATTGTGTCATTTTCCATACATTTTATTTTACTCCAATATAAAAAGATTCTCAATTTTCAAACTACACCTTGTAGATGTTATTGTAAAAAAAAATATATAGATTAAAATTAAAATATGGGGAAGATTAAAAGTTTACCTTTTGTTAAGATTTTCTGTGGATTAATTTACAGAGAGGAAAATATTTTTGAAGATACAAAAAAGATCCTTGTAGAAAAATGGGGTAAAATTGACATAGAAGAAGGACCTTTTCTTTTTAACTTTACTGATTATTATGAGGATGAAATGGGGAAAGATTTAAAAAGGAGATTTATCTCTTTCCAGAAACTTTATTTGCCTGAAAATGTATATGAATGGAAGATATTTACAAATAAAATTGAAGATATATTTTCTGAAAAAGATAGACGGAAGATAAATATAGACCCTGGATATATTGATAGTTCAAAAGTCGTTCTTCTATCAACAAAGGATTATTATCATAGAATTTATATTGGTAAAGGAATTTTTGCTGAACTTACTTTATACTATTCAAAAGGAGCATATAATTTTTTAAACTGGACATATCCGGATTACAGGACAGAAAATTATATTAATTTCTTTTTAAAGATGAGGGAAAAATATAGGCAACAGGTAAAACAAAAGCAAAATGAAAAAAATGTGGATAAGGATACTGATTGATTTTTTTATTATTGTTTTTTTACTAAGTTTAATAATTGGAGTAAGAGCAGTTATGCCACCAAGATTAAGTATTTTTCTTACACCAAAAGATATTGGATTGTCTTATGAAAACATTACTCTTAAAACTGAAGACGGGAAAAAATTGAAGGGATGGTTGATATATTCAGAAAAAAGTAATGGTATAATTATCTGTCTTCATGGATATCCTGCAAATAAATCAGATATTCTGCCAGTTGTTGAATTTTTATATCCTGAATTTTCTCTTTTGCTTTTTGATTTTAGAGCCCATGGAGAAAGTGAAGGGAAAATATGCTATTTTGGACTTAAGGAATTTCTTGATGTTAAAAGTGCTATTGATTTTATTAAAAGTAATGAAAAGACAAAAAATTTAAAAATTGGTATATGGGGTTATTCATTTGGTGCTGCAGTTGGTATTATTGCCTCATCAAAATACAAGGAGATAAAATGTCTTATTACAGATTCTGCATTTGCAAATTTTCCGGATATGGTAAAAAATTATTATAAAAATTTAGGGCCATTAAAATATATTTTTTCTTCATCTTCAATATTTTTGGGAAAGTATGTTTTCAGGAATGATTTTAGGTTGAACAGTCCAGAAAACTTTATAAGTAATGTAAACTGTCCTATTTTGATAATCCATTCAAGAAATGATGATTTTGTTCCGTTCAGTCATGCTAAGAAATTATATAAAAAAGCAAATCAACCAAAAGAAATTTATGTTGTAGAAGGGCCACACACAGGACTTGACAGAGCATATACTGACCAATATAGAAAAAAAGTAAAAGATTTCTTAAAAAAGTATCTATAAAAAGGAAAAAGTTATGGAAATTTTTAAAAGGTATACTGAAAATCCAATAATTACTCCTGAAAAATGGACATATCAATGCAATGCTGTTTTTAATCCTGGTGCTATTGAATTTAATGGTTATGTTTATCTTTTGTGCAGGGTTGAATCATTTGATGGATATTCTCACTTAACTTTAATAAGA
>JAMWCJ010000120.1 GCA_023818645.1 Candidatus Omnitrophota bacterium
ATCTTATAAACAAGCTATTGTCGCTACTTCTAATAAATTGCTCAGAAAAATTTATCACTTGCTCTTTGAAAACCGGTTTTTTAATTAATTTTTTCATTTTTTAAATTTATATAGTTGACTCCTTTTAATTTAAGGCGCTTGGTATATATATTTACCAGAAGTTCGAAATAGGTCTTGGAATTTAAAACTTCCTACATGTCCATCAACAAAAAGTCCATTCGCAAAACCAGAATGTCTAAAATCAACTCCAATGAGACTTGGGTCTCCACCTTGTGGATCATTTCTAAATGGCCAAGTATTAAATGAAAATGTCGCAAAAGCTCCATCATATTGGTTCCTATATATATCTATTAGATATAAAATTTGTGATGGTTTTTTACAAGCATTTAATTTATAATAAAAAGGGTTTGTTCCTGTATGCCATCCTAAATAATAATTGACACCATAACTTGCTACTAAAATACATCCATTACCAGTCCGTCTGAAATTGTTTAATCTAACTCTATCTGATGGACAAAACCAGACACCAGCAGTTTTTACATTTCCGTACCTTAGTTCGTTATCAATCTGATATTCTGTTTTGTTGCCCCTACCTTTTATATAAGGATAAAGTTTTACTACAAGAACTTCAGGGTTAAAATTATAGATAGAAGCCATATTTTGATTAGGTGGGTAAAATCCATTATAATCTTCACAGTACATATGAAGAGCAAGTCCAATCTGTTTTAAATTACTCATACATAATGCTTGCCTCGCCCTTTCTCTTGCTTTTGAAAGTGCTGGTAATAACATCGCTGCTAAAATACCAATTATCGCCACCACAACAAGCAATTCTATTAATGTGAAGCCATGTGGTTTTGAGAAGATGCTCTTTGAAAATTTTTGATTCATATTGCACCTCCTGTAAAATTTAATTTATATATAATCATCCACCACAAATTGTGGCAGATGGAAAAATAGAGGATTTTTATAAAGAAAGAAATTTTTTATAATAATATTAATATATCTACGAGAGAGAGAGAGAGAGAGAGTTCATTTTTATTTTTTCTATTTCCCATTTTATATTTATTATTACTTATATTTTTAATTTTGTCAAGAGTTTGTTGTAGTTTCAAAGATAAAATGTCGTGTGCTTCAAAGATAAAATGTCGTATTCTAAATTTCTCTTTCCCTTGTCAGACAATCATTTCCCTTTTAATCTTTCCAACATTTCCTATAATTTCTATTGTTTCAAAGATAAAATGTCGTGTTTCTGATAGAGTATCTCCTGAATAAAAGTCCCTTTGTGAAATACCCGAATTTTATTTCCTGGATGGATATGAAGTTCAACTTTAGACCCAACCAAATTGTATTTGTAATTAAGTTTGTAAATAAATCCTTCATAAGAAAAAGAATTCGTTTTATCTACTCTTCTTGTATCCTTTAGGCAAAAAACATCATCAAGATTAGTATCTTTGGATAAAGGTCTAAAAACAGATGGAGTTTTTCTTTCTTCTGGAGTGCAGTCAGTATCTCTATTTCTCCAGTTTTTGTTATACCAGTTTATCCATGCCTGAAAAAGATTATTAAGTTGCACCAATCTTGTCGCCCCCTTTCTTACTTCTTCTACAAATCTCCCTTCTATAAACCTAAACATTCTCTCTATCTTCCCTTTTGCTCTCGGATGACCTGGATAGTGAGTTAAAAGTGGTATACCTAATTGTAAAAGCGCTTGTTCTATTTCCGTCGTTATCTCTTCTGGATTTATTTTATTCTCATAAAAACGCATCTGCCCATGATAAACCCTCCAAGTATCTCTTTTATAACGAATAAAATTAAACAGAGAGGCATTATCCGTATAAAGCATCTTGAAAAGTCCATATCTTTCTATTACTTCTCTTAAAACCAGCATATTATTATAGACAGTGTCTGAAAGAACAAATTTACCAGATAATATCCTTCTGGAATAATCGTCTAAAGTTAAAATAAGATATACCCTTTTATATCCACAAAGACCTCTGAAACTGGAAGTATCCATCTGGACCAGTTCTCCAAAATTCTCCATCTCAAATCTGGTAGCAGGTGTTACCTTTTCATATCTATAAACCACTGCTTTTCTCCCTTAGATAAAAGAGGTGGTAAAAGTTCAGAAATATGTTGACAAGAACGATGTGGCCTTTGTTTTTTCAAGATAATAACTTTCTCAGCAATAGATTCAGGAACTTTGTTTATCTGAGGATGAACCCGATGAAAAAGTAAAGATTCAATAGTCCTGCCACCTATGATAAATCTTCTTTTTAATCGATGAATTTGTCTTATGGAAAGATTTAACTTCTTTGCTGCTTGTCTTTCTGTTATTATTCCTGAGGTCAATAAATTCATCACTTCAAACCTTTCCCTTACTTTAATTGAATATATTTCCCCATCGGCTACCTCCTTTTACAACTATGATAGCCGATTGGATTACGACATTCTATCTTTTAAATCAAGGACGACATTCTATCTTTTAAACAACATTTTTTGTTTTTTCAAATAGAAACTCTCAATAGAATAAAAAATATTTGACTTATAATTTTTTTTAATCTAAAATTATTGTCTTATGAAAATAGCTATATCTGGTAAAGGAGGAAGTGGAAAAACTACGATTTCTGCCTGTTTATCAAAGGTATATTTAGAAAAGGGGAAAAGAGTTATTTTAATAGATGCTGACCCTGATTCAAATTTAAAATCAACTTTAAATATTAAAGAGGAAATCACTCCTTTAATTGAACTAAAAGAAATTATTGCTGAAAGAACAGGGACAAAACCTGGAGAAAGAGCAATTATATTTAAAATGAATCCAGAAGTTGATGATATACCAGAAAAATTTTTTTATAAAAATGGAAATTTGCTTTTAGGAATTATGGGAACAGTTAAAGGTGGAGGTCTTGGTTGTATGTGTCCAGAAAATGCTTTTTTAAAGGCAGTTTTAAGAAACTTGATTTTAAAAAGGAATGAAGTTGTTATTCTTGATATGCCTGCAGGAATTGAACATCTTGGAAGGGGAACAACAGAAGGGATTGATTGGTTATTTATAATAACTGAAGCAACTGAAAAAAGTATTGAGACAACAAAAAGAATTGAAAAACTTGCAAAAGATATAAATATAAAAAATATAGGAGTAATTGGAAATAAGATTGAATCAGATAAAGAGAAAGAATTTTTAAAAGAAAAATTGAGTGATATGAAAATTCTTACTTTTATACCTTATTTTAATGAATTTAAGAAAAGTGAATTGGAAGGTCAAACTCCATGGGAAGCAGTTCCTGAAATTTTGAATTATATTGAAGAGATATTAAATAAAATGGAGGGAAAAGATGGAAGATAAAAAGGTTATTGGAGAAACATATAAAGAAGGAAAACCTAAAAAACCACTTAAATGGAAAAAATTTGAAAATAGAGATGAAATTATAAATTTTATAAAGGTAAGTGAAAGATACTGGTTTGGTGAAGGATATGGAAGTGAAAAAAGGAAAGCACCTGCATAGAAAGGAGAAAAACAATGGAAGAATTGAAATTAAAATATACAGGTAGAATAAAAGAAGTAGAAATAGGAACTGGCGAAAAAAAGATAAAGATAGGTGGTCAAACATGCTTAAATTTCCATTCTTTTGAAGGAGAATTTCCAAATAAGCCAGTTATTTCTTTTGAAATATGGGATAGTATTCCTGAAGATTGGTCTGAAATCTGTCTTTCTCCTTATAAAGATGTTGTAAATGACCCAGTAAGTTGGGCTAAAAAATGTATAAATGAATATAATGCAAAATGTTTAACAATCTTTTTAAATTCAACAGACCCAAATGGAATGAATAAAAATGCAGAAGATATAAGACCAATTGTTGAAAAAATAGTTAATGAGATAGATGTTCCTTTAATTTTCTGGGGTTCTGGAAATGTTGAAAAGGATATAAGCGTCTTGAAAATGGTATGTGAAGTTGCAAGTGGAAAAAATGTAGGTGTTGGTCCTGTTGTTGATAAAAATTATAAACAGATAGGAGCAAGTGCAATTGCATATAAACAAGTTGTTATTGCCTCAACTCCAATTGATATAAATCTTGCAAAACAATTAAATATTTTATTACTTGAACTTG
>JAMWCJ010000121.1 GCA_023818645.1 Candidatus Omnitrophota bacterium
GATTTTGTCCTGTTTGTGTATAATATCTTGTTGCAGTAAGGACTCGAGAATTATCTAAAACAACATAAACTTCTTTCGGTAAATCACTTAAAGGACAATTTAACATTATTCCATACCATTCTTTTCCTCCTATAAATTTTAAAATATATTCTCCAGTTTTATTATCTTTTGATATTTTCACTATATAAGGATTATCAGGCATTATTACTCCTTTTGGGATTTCTCCTTCTTTAATTATTTTATTTTCAGGGTCTATAATTTGAAATTTAAGTGGCTCTTTCATTTTTTCAGGCACATATCCCCAGAAAGTTAAAGTAAAATCTCTATCCTCCTCTTCTTTGAAAACAGTTAAAACTCTATCCCATGAATCAGCAGTAAATGGGAATAAACATGGAACTTCAGGTAATCCTAAATTTTTCATAACAGGGACAAGAGGCAAGAAACTCAAAACATCATCGCTCATCCACTGTAAAGAATAAAAAGGGGAAGGATGATTATGTGCCCATTGTCTTAATTGTGATAATCCAAGGGTTTCAAACCAAAACCACTTAATATAAGAAGGATTATTTGTATATAAAGAGGCATCTATAAAATAAGGACTATAACTACCATACATTGGTCCTGCAATTGTTAAATCAACTTCTTTTGAAGAACCTTCGTGACACCAAATTGCTTTCAGTTGTTTCCCCTGCTCATCAGTTGCTTTAATAGGCCAACTATATCCAGGAGTATTAGGTCCTTTTCTTGTAAACTCATCAACCCATTCTGAAACAAGTTTAAGAGGTAAAGGGTCTCTCCAATATCTTAAATATGTCCACATCCAGTATCTACCTGATTGAGCAGGAGGCGGTGCATCTGACATATATTTTATTGGTTGAGCAAATAATCTATCTTTAAATTCACCTATCAATCTAAGAAGTCGTGCATCGTGTAAATCAGCATAGTAATTTGTAGCAACCATCCATCCGTTTGCAGGGTTTCTGTCTATCATACCTGAAAAATCATAATCTTCTATAATACGAATTTTTTTAAGAATTGAATCAATCCATTCTTTTGCTAAATCAAGACCTCTTGTATCTCCTGTAAGATAATAATATATCAAATAACTATACTGTGCTCCCATATGTCCCCATAACTCATGGTATGAACCCCATGGAACATATCCATCACAATGATAAACAGCACCTGGCCATTGAAATAAAGGTCTTAAATCTATTTCTGGATTCCATGGGTCATAATTTACAGAAGTATGGTCAATTAAGTGTCTTGTAAAACTCTCATAAAAATTCCAATATTTCCATTCTCCAGTAGATAGATAAAGATATAAAGGAGATAAATTAGCGCCATGATGATAACCTACTTTAGATCTGTGTAATGCAGGAGGGCTTCCACCAGAAGTGTAATATGAATGGCCATCAGGCCAGATGAATTGACCATATTCTTTATTATCAGCAATTATATTACAAACCCTGTCAAAAACAGAAGAAAGACCCTCTTTAATCTGTTTATATTTGTCATCAATGGCTCCAACAACTGTTTCTAATACTTCTGTTTTTCTTGTCCATTCAGGGTCAGGGATTGCATGTGGATATTTTTCAAAAATTTTTGCTCTTTTTGTCATATACATACTGAACTGTCCCTTTTCCTTTGAATTTATATCAAAAATATATAATAGTTCTCCAGTTATTGCAACTCCTGTTCCATATCCTTTTCTTTTTTCGCCTCCCCATCTCCAAGTGCGGTCAGGTGTTAATTTTTTAAATAAATCCTTTGCATCAAAATATTCTTTGGGTATTTGAAAATCAAGGAATTTCCCTTGATGTAACCATCTTAAATTCACATAATCACCTATATCAGTTCCACTTTTTATATATTCGGTTGAATGATATGGCCAGGCATGCCATATAATTGATTTTCTGTTTATCTCTATTTCCTTGGGGAATAATTGAAATAAATGCCTCTGTGACAAACCAATCCCTAAATTCTCTCCCATTACTCCAAACCAGTTAAAATAATTCTTACCATATAAACTTTCACTGTAAGTAAAAGTTCCGAAAAAACTTTGTAAAACTTTCTCATCTTTACTATCTTTTATATAAAAACTATTCCATCTATCTGCAAGAAAATAAATACTTCTATCCTCTGGGATTTCAAAACCTTCTTTCCACCACTCATGAGGTATTGATTTTAAATTTTTTCCGATATTTGTATATGTTGTCTTTATGCCTAAATCCCTTATTCTTTTCCCTTGGTCAATTGTATCCCAGGTAATTATAAATGTGTTATTGACCTGAATTTCCGGTTGCCCAGAATAAATAATAATACGGGTTATAAACTTTCCTGCTTTTTCTCCATCTTCACTTACTGCCCATCCATCTGCTCTTATAGTTGTTTTTAAATGGCCATTTTCTTCTATATATACTTTTACATCTTTATCAAGACACATCCTATAAATTTTTTCTTCTGCACTTATCCAATAAGGACCGTCAGAATCCTCTGCTTTTATAAATACTTCATCATCCTCAAACTTTTTATTTTTATTCTTATCTATTCGGACTTCTTCAAATAAATGGAATTTATTTTTTGAAATTTTTAATTTCAATACTCCATTTTCAACATCAATTGTTTCACTATCTTCTTTTACTTGATTTAATAATGCCAAACTGCTTCTTTCTCCTGTTTTAATTAGATAATTTGAAGGAACACCATTACTATAATTCACAAAAAAATCAACTCCAAGCCATTTTATAGAACCATTTTTACTCCATCTACTTCTTATACTTGTTTGAACAGGGACTTCTTTTCCATCTTCAAAAAGTTTAACATCTTCTATATTATCCAAAACACCATCTGGTAAAGGAATCCCTGTTGAAATTGGCACATTTTTTTCATCTGCAAATTCCTCCCCACTAACAACAATTAAAGGAATTTCTGCTTTCCTTTCAACCTTTTTTGTATTTTTTTCTTTTCTGATTTTTGTAATATTCTCACATATTAAATTCCTTTTATTATCTAACAATTTTGAAACAATATTAGATTCTCCAAAAGGTAATGATTGTATATTTATATCAAACCCAATATGGTCTGAATTTTTTATTTTTATTTCTGCAATCTCTTTTTCGCTTTCTAAATAGACCTGTATTATATAATCTTTTATTTTACCTTCATACAGAAGATTTGGTGGATTTATCACAATTAATCCTTGCCCATCTTTATCTGTGTCAAAATAAACAAATCTATCAAGGTAAATTTTTATTGATGCTTGTTTTTCTTTTATTGGTCTTTCAAGACATAATGGTTTTTTTACAGGAAGTTCAGTCAAATTTAATATAGAGTTGGCACTTAAAACGAAAGTTGAAAGAAGTAAAAATATAAATAATCTAATTTTTTTCATTTTTGTAAATATTTATTTAAACATTTTTTTAACCCTTTTGTTATTCTAATTATATTTTTTCTATATTTTATCTTACATTTTAATTTTTGTCAAGTCCCCATTGCATAAATTTATAACAAAAACCTATGAAGCAAAAATTAAAAAGGATTTGACTTTTAATTGAGTTTATGTTTTAATATTTACAATGGAAAAAGTAAGAGAACCTGTTGTTAGTGGTTATTTTTATCCATCAGGGAAGGCACATCTTTTAAGAATGCTTGAAACATTTGTCAATAAAGATACTCCAAAAGAAAAAGTAATCTCTGCAATCTGTCCTCATGCTGGATATATCTATTCAGGAAAAACTGCAGGACTTACTTATTCAAAGATTGAAATATCTCAAACAGTTATAATTTTAGGGCCAAATCATACTGGTTATGGTGAGCCATATTCAGTTGCAGACCATGATAAATGGTTAACTCCACTTGGTGAAATTGAAATTGATAAAGAATTTGTAGAAAAAATTGTAAAAACCAGTAGATATTTACAGAAAGATGAGATTGCTCATATAAGAGAACATTCAATTGAAGTACAGATCCCGTTTTTACAATTTCTGAAAACTGATTTTAAAATAGTTCCAATAACTTTAATGGGTTATGTGGATAATCCTGCATGGTATGAAATAGGAGAAACAATTGCACAACTTATTAAAGAGAGCAAAAAAG
>JAMWCJ010000122.1 GCA_023818645.1 Candidatus Omnitrophota bacterium
ATATTATGGGCAAAACAGCAATTATTTCTAATAGGTAAATTTTTAGACAATAAATAGTACTGGCTCCTTTCCCCTTGGTCAAATGGATCATATATTAAGACAAAAAAACCATTATGAACGAGACGCTGACAGAATTCCTGATATTTTGGTTCTGCTTTCCCTTGTCCTGAATGTCCACATGGAGCAACAACTGCAGGAAAAGGTGGTTTAAAATTTTCAGGTATATAGAGATTTGCAGTAACAAAACAGGATGGCATACTTTCAAAAATTATTTTTTCAATTCTATATCCCTTTCTCTTTATTGTACCTGTTATTTTTGGATTTAAAGATGTTTTTTCTGATAGAGGGAAGGGTAAAAATGCTTTCTTTATTTTTTCTCTAATTTCCTTTTGATACTTCTCTGCTTGCTTTTTATCTTTTATTTCACTTAATCTTTCTTTTCTCTCATAATATACCTTCCTTACCCTCTTAATAAAATAATCAAACATCATATGTCTATACTCATTTAACATTGTCTAACCTCTATAATCAATAATTCTTAAAAATGAATCTATTTGCAAACATGCTCCCCCTACAAGAACTCCATCTATATCTTTTTCCTTCATAAGTTGATCAATATTCTCTGGTTTAACGCTTCCTCCATATATAATAATTAAATTCTCTGCAATATCTTTATTATAAATTTTTGATATCAATTCACGAATAAATATATGAACTTCTTCTGCCTGTTCAGGCAAAGCAGTTTTTCCAGTTCCAATAGCCCAGACAGGTTCATAAGCAATCACAACATTTTCAATATTATCAATTTTTTCAAGAGATTTTTTTATCTGATTTTCAACAACTTTAAATGTTTCACCATTTTCTCTTTGTTCAAGTTTTTCTCCAACGCACAAAATTGCTTTCATACCAGTTTCTACAACTCTTTTTACCTTTTTATTAATAATTTCATCTGTTTCACCAAAAATATTTCTCCTTTCAGAATGTCCACATATAACATATTCAACTCCTATATCCTTAAGCATAAAAGGTGAAATTTCTCCTGTATAAGGTCCTACATCTTCAAAAAAAACATTTTGAGCACCAAGTTTAATTGAAGAATTTCTTAAGATCTCAGATACAGGGTAAAGGGATGTGAAAGGTGGACATATTAAAACATCTCTATTATCATATTTTTTCTCCTTTTCTACTAATTCTTTAACAAAATTTATTGATTCTGTCGGTGTTTTATACATTTTCCAATTACCTGCTATAATTACTCTTCTCATTTTTCTCTCCCTTGCTTATTTTTTTTAAATGAGAAATTTAAAAGAAATTTTATTCTTTTCTCAGAACATCTATTCCAGGTAAATTTCCTTTTTCAAGGAATTCTAAAGATGCTCCTCCACCTGTACATATATGGGAAATCTTATCCGCAACATCAGCCTTTTGAACTGCTGCTGCAGAATCTCCACCTCCTATAACAGAAAAAGCATTTGAGTTTGCTATTGCTTTTGCTATTTCTATAGTTCCCTTTGCAAACTTTTCTATCTCATAAATTCCCATTGGACCATTCCAGAAAATCGTTTTTGCTCTATTTATACAATCAGTATATTCTTCAATTGCCTGAGGGCCAATATCAACTCCAATCCAGCCATGAGGTACCGTTCCCCTTTCTGTTACAATTGGAGTGGCATCTTCTGAAACTCTCTGAACAATTACATGGTCAAGTGGAGTATGAAATTCAAGATGTCTTTTATTTATCTCTTTTATTATCTCTCTTGCCACTGGAACTGCTTCCTCTTCAATCTTTGAATCTCCAATTTCCCAGTTTTTCGCTTTTATAAATGTATAAGCCATAACTCCACCTGTAATAATCGTATCAACTTTATCAAGTAGATTTTTAACCATATTTATTTTATCAATTACTTTTGCTCCACCAAGAATTAAAAGGAAAGGTCTTTCTGGATTTGTGAGTAATTTTGAGAGTGCTGAAACTTCCTTCTCTATTAAAAAACCTCCTGCTATATCATTTACAAACTTTGTTATTGTATAAACAGACGCATGTTTTCTATGGCATGTCCCAAAAGCATCGTTAACATAAGCATCACAAAGAGAAGCAAGTTCTTTTGCAAAATATTCATCTCCTTTTTCTTCCTCTGGATGAAATCTTAAATTTTCTAAAAGTAAAATTTCTCCATCTTTCAAAGCATCTACCATTTTTTTAACCTCATCTCCTATACAATCAGGAACAAATTTAACTTCTTTTTTCAAAATTTCAAATAATCTTGCAGCAACTGGTTTTAAACTAAATTCTGGCGATGGTTTTCCTTCAGGTCTTCCAAGATGGGAAGCAATTATTAAACGAGCACCTTGTGAAAGCAAATAATTTATAGTTGGGATTGTTGCTACAATCCTTGTATCATCTGTAATAATTCCATTTTTGATCGGTACATTAAAATCAACTCTTAAAAAAACCTTTTTATCTTTATAATTTTTCTCAGTAATTGAATATATCTTCATCATCTCCTCCTTTTTTACCTATTTTACAACTTTTCCTCTTTATGTCAATTCTTCCGATTGTTTCATTAAAAAATCTATACGAAAATATCACTTCTGGGAAGAAAATAAAGGATAGTATTGATAGTTGATAGATTTTTAAGAGAAAAAGAAATGGCAGATAAAGAAAAGGAGTTATACAAAACCAAAAAATTTATTAAAGAGACAGATACCAATAAAGATATTTGCTGACTGGACTGAAACTATATATGTAGAAAATAAAGTAGGATCCATCAATAAACATCTTTATTAAAATATTTTGAAGGGATCAGATACTTTTACCAGTTTTTTCAACCTAAGATAAAAAGTGTATAATAAAAAGTAGGATAGAGTAAGATTATAAAAAAATATGATGTTACAAAGAGACCTTACATATCAAAAATTTTTTGATAGACCATAGTGGATGGAGGTATAATATGATAGGTAAGAAAATGAAATAAGGTGAAAGTAGAATATAAATTATAGTATATTGCTAACCTATAAGTAAATCTCTGTAGGACAAAAGAGAAAGGGGGTTGAGATGAACAGAGCAGAAGAGATAGTAGTGATGTGGATAATTATAGGTCTTATTCTATCAGGAGGTAAGGTAATGGGCAATAATTTACTTGAAAAGATTTCTGGCTATGGTATTACTGTTACAAAAGATAGTTCACCAGCAAAGATTGCTGAACTGATGATTAAAGGGTTAGACAATGAAGATATAGAACTTTTGAAACAACTTGTAGCAGTCAAACATGAAAAAAAGGAAGTAGATGCTATATTTGCTAAATATGGTAAAAAATCTACTGTTATACCTGATGAAATAGCGAATACGGTAGTGGCAGGGTGGCTGTTAACCTACTCTTTCTTTGCAAAGGGGAAGACAATCATTACAAAAACAGATATACAGGGAGATAGAGCCATAGTTTATGCAACAGCAAAAGGTCGTGTAAATTTGGAGGATAGGCATATACGTATAAACTTTATTAAAGAAGACGGTTGGTGGAAAGCGACTGCAGGTATTCACCAATAACTTAAAGTAACATATAAAAGACCCACATTACCTTATTAAAAAATCTATACGAAAAACCACTTTAGAGAGAAAATTTTATAATTCATGTTTGACAATTGAATTTTAAAAGTTGCATCAATTAAGAATTTTAAAATTCACTTAGGTTTTACTTTTTTCTTTCATTAATTTTGCCAAACATAAGTTAAATAAAAAAATGCCGGGAGAGGGAGTCGAACCCTCACGGGTCGCTACGCTCCTCAGGAGGGGGTGCTTCCCCCTTCCTGATATAGTTCTCCCCCCAATACGAAATACGCAGGGGACGATACCTTCCCCTGCAACCCCTTCTCCCGTTCGGGTTCTTAAAATAAAAAAATGCCGGGAGAGGGAGTCGAACCCTCACGGGAGCAAGCTCCCAACGGATTTTAAGTCCGTTGCGTCTTCCATTCCGCCATCCCGGCTTTCTTTAAATTATATTTTATTTTTTAACAATATT
>JAMWCJ010000033.1 GCA_023818645.1 Candidatus Omnitrophota bacterium
TTAAAATATTGATGTGCAAGTTTGTATCCAATTAATCTATCCCAAATTACACAGGTATGTGGCTCATTTATTAAAAACATAATCTTTTTATGTCCTGTCTCAATTAAATATTTTGTCATTAAGAAAGAACCATAGGCAGAATCACATATAACCCAGTCAACATTTGTTGTATCTATTCTTCGCCCTATGTTTATAACTATAATTTGATGTCTCTGCAAAAATTCAATTAAATCTTTATCCCCTTCACTAAAAATACTCAAACTTATAATTCCTTTAACAAATTTATCATTAATTATTTTTCTACATAAACCTTCAAGTTCAGGATAATCAGAAATTTGATAAATTGTTAAAAGAATATCTTCTCTTGATAAAAAAGTAGTTAAGTATTTTAGGTAGGGAGAATCAGTTTGTTCATCTGCTTTATATACAAAAACACCTATCAAACATTTTTCTATTTCTAATTCTAATTCTGGTAATTTTACAAAAGTCCCTTGGCCTTGCTTTTTTACTAAATATCCTTCTCTTACAAGTTCTTCTATGCCTAATCTTACTGTATGTCTACTTACATTTAAAATTTTACTTAATTGGTTTTCTGAAGGAATTTTTTCACCAACTTTTAATTTTCTACTCAATATATTTTCCTTCAGTACCTTTGCTATTTCCTTATATAAAATATTTTCTTTACTTATCCTTAAAATTGTCTGGTCATCCATACAACTTTTATTATAACTAAAAATTTTTTTGTTGTCAAGTGAAAATCTCTTTATAATATTTTTCTACATTTACTTGTTGATTCTCTATTTATAAATTCTACTGGAAATTTTATAATTTGTGATTGTCTTTTCTCTGTTTTCTCTAATTTTTCTATGAGAATTTCTGCAGATTTTTTCCCTATTTCAATTTTTTTCTGTTCTATAGTTGTAAGTGTAGGATGTATTTGTGAAGAAAAAGGTAAGTTATCATATCCAATAACTGAAATTTCATCAGGAATTTTTATTTTATTTTCCTGTAAACATTTTATACAACCAAGTGCAATTTCATCATTTAAACAGAAAATACCTGTGATTTGTGTATATTTTTTTATTATCTCCTTTGTCATCTCATAACCATTTTTAAACCCTCTTCTCTCCCCTCTAAAAATATAATAGGAGTTTATTTTCGCTTCTTCTAATGCTTTTCTGTATCCTTCTATTCTTTCAGAAAGAGAAGATGCTTCAAGTTCTGTTATCACTCCAATATTTTTATGACCCAATTCAATTAAATGTTTTGTCGCTATATATCCACCCTGAAAATTGTCTGAAGTTACACAATCTACATTAAGTTCTGGTAAATATCTATCAATAAAAACAAAAGGCACCTTTTCAAGAAGCAATTGAGCATAAACTGGAAGATTTCTATTGTCTGTGGAAGGTGCTATTATAAATCCTGCTACATTATCTTTATATCTCATTATATATTCTTTTTCTTTTTCATTATTGTTTTCTGTATCACAAAGTATTAACTTATAACCTTTCAAATCAAGAATTTGCTGTATTCCTTTTAAAATCTCATTAAAAAATGGTCTTGTAATATCAACAAGTAAAACACCTATCGCCTTTTCATCCCTTATTTTTTTTATCTCATATATTACTTCAGTACCATACCTTTTTTTTCTTTTTATATAGTTTTCTTTTAATAAAAGTTCAAGTGCTTTTCTAATCGTAACTCTGCTAACTCTGAAAATTTTAGTTAACTCTTCTTCCGGATAAATAAGCTCTCCTTTTTGTATCTTCCCTTCTTCTATATCTTTTTTAATTGCTTCATAAATCATTAAATAAATCGGTTTTTCTTTTTTGTATCTACTCATTTTATCTTACCTCCACTTCACTAATATAAAAATTCTTAAAATAATTGCTTAAAGGAACAAATCTGACCTTTTTAACACTTTTCAGATGAAGTTCATAAGTATTTATAAAATTATTTAAAAATATACCAAATTTTACTGTTTCCCATTTTTTATTGTCTTCATCCCATACTTGAACAACTGCCTCTTTTACCCATGAGTTGGGAAAGTTCGGATTTTCATAAATAGTTAAGTAATTTATATCCTCTGGTTTATAAAATTCTATTTCAATCCAGATCTGCCTTCCTGAAAGTGCATTCCAGAAAAGTTCATCTAAATTTAACCATGGAGTATTTACATCGTCTATTTTTCTATTTTTAAGTTGATCTGATTTAATTTCCACTTTACCCTCTGACATCCAACCCTTTGTCCCTCCAATTTTAATATCCCCTAATCCTAATTTTATTTTATCTTCCCCTTCAGGAACATAATTTTTTGTTATAGATGGATATTTGTATGTAATTAAATTTTC
Source organism: Candidatus Omnitrophota bacterium (assembly GCA_023818645.1). Taxonomy (GTDB): domain Bacteria; phylum Ratteibacteria; class UBA8468; order B48-G9; family JAFGKM01; genus JAMWDI01. The sequence continues at coordinate 2,355 of JAMWCJ010000033.1, forward strand.
TTTTTTTAATTCTAAATTTTTAACAAAGTTCATTGGGTTTTCAATTTTCAAAAAATTATCCACGTCTATTTCCCATATTTTTTTGAAGTTATTATCAAATTTTATTAAAAATCCATTGTACCCTATAGCATAAATCTTATCTTTATAACTTAGGACCTTTTTAATGTTATAATTTAAGTTTTCTTCAATAACTAAATTACCTTGATAATCTATTTTAGAAATTTTACCACCTTCATCACTTAATACAATATTATTTTCAATAAAATCTAAAGAAATTGGTTGATTTTTCCAGAGTAGACTTAATAGATTTTTACCAGAAAAATCTCTTATTTCTACAATTCTTCTTGGAGCATATATTATCCCTACTAAACCCTCTTTTTCATTTATTTTTATATCTATTGGAGTAAAACCTGATGGGATATCCCATTTACCAATATTTTCACCTTTATAATTGAATATATATATTTTCCTTCTTTCCTTTCCCCAACTTCCTATCTGAAGATTTACAAGAATTATTTGTCCATTATCTCCTAAAATTAGAGAAGGGAAATATAATTCGTCTCGCCATTGATATTTCCAGATAATTTCTCCTGTTTCAATTTTTACTGCAAATATTTCAGCACTATAAGAATGGTCAGGAGTAACCCATCCATTATTTGTTGTTTCAGAGAAAAGAATTATTGCATAATCTTTCCCTTCCGGAATTTTAACATTAAACAATGGATTCCTTTCATCATTGTTTGAAACAGGCCAGTCAAGTTTTTCAAATTCCTTCCAATAATCTATACTCCATTTTTTTCTCCATTGGTTATTTTCATATTTATAACATATCACACCATACTTTCCTCCAACAATAACTATATCTCCATTCCCTCCAACACCAAAAGAACATCCAAAATTATCTCCAAAAGGGAGGAAAATAAATGGTTTTTCTTTTTCAAAATCATATAGATAAAAAGTACTACCATTATCTATATCTCTACTTGTTGCTCCAATTTTTCTGTTTTTTTCATCAATATATAAATTGTAAATTTCTTCTGCTTGACCAACCCTTTCTGTTTTAATAACATTAGCACTATTCCCATTATCTTCAATCAAAGCAAGATTTTTACAAAATGTATTTGCTCCAATCAAAATATATTTACCTGTCTCTGATAATTTTAAATCTTTTATCTTTATACCTATTTTTTCTCCCAATGTTTCAATCTTTCTTACATACTCTCTCTTAATTGTATAACTCTTTAAAGTTGAATTTATTAAAATTTCATATTTGGTTTTTGGAAACTCATTTTTTATTAGAAATTCTTCAAATACATTTAAACCATTTATTGTTCCTCTTTCATCATTTCCTATTATTACTATACCCTTTTTATAAGCATTCGGGATTGAAAAAATTGAAGTAATCAAGCATCTTCCAGGTCCTAAAATGTTTTTTGTTATTGAAATGTCAAAAACTCCAAATTGAATTCCTTTTGCAATTATTTCATTTAAAACTTTCCCTTCTTCTAAATCACCTATAGAAATAAAGAAATCATATTGAGAAGGAATCTTTATTCCTGTTTCCAATATGACTTTTTTTCCTTCTTCTTCAAGAATTTCTTTTATTTCTGTAGCCTTTTCTAAATATTTTTTAGAAGGGCAGTGAATAACTATTTCACTTTTTTTATTTTTATATACTTCTTTCAAAATATTTTTTATACTTTCTTCTCTAAAAATTTTTACTTCTGGCTCAAAAATGAAACAATCTCCTTTAATAGAAGTTGAAAAATCTACTTCTATATCTTTTGAGTTCCCTGTGAGTAGTTCTGTAATTTTAAAATTCAATTTTGATTCGTTTAAATATAATGGAAAAGAAAGTGTTAAAATTCCATTTTTTTCAGTTGATCTGTAAATTTTTTCTATAAAAGTATCATTTCTATCAAAAATCTGAATTTCAAGTGGAATGATACCCTTTATATATCCAAATTTTTTATTACTTACACTTATTCTCATTATTAAATTATTATTTTTTTCAGAAATTTTTACTTCTGGGAATCCTACTTCATCTGGAACAATTGCATAAAGTTTGCCTGAATAGTTTATTAAATCAACTTTTATGTTACAGATTTTATCTTTGATTGAGGGTGTAACAAGTGAATTTTGATATACATCATAAATCTTTGCATTCTTTATATAAGGGAATGATAATGTTGTTGTTATTGGGAGATATCCCTTTCTATAAAGACATTGAAGATACCATGCATCTTCTGGTTTCCACGAAAATGGCGCCATTTCAGATGCTAAATGAATATATTTAATTTCTCCTCCATCAAAAATATTTTTAGAAACCCATAAATTATCCGTATCAACAGGAAAACTTCTATATTTATTACACTCTTGTTTAATTTTTAATGCTAATTTCTCAAGTATCGGTTGTAATATAGGAAACCAAGAATCAGCAGCATAACCTATCCACATTGCAGATTTCAATTCTTTATCATAAAAATTTTCAAGATTTAAATTTACTCCTTTCTCAAATTTCAAACTCTCTTCATCTGAAAATACAATACCACCTTTATCAATAAATCTATCTATTTGTTTCTTAACTTCCTCTGGTAAATCTTTTATCCCTATTAGAAATATCATCTTAAATTTTAAATTATCCTCTTCATCAAAAAGAATTTCTTTTAATATATCTTCTTCATAAACTATACTCATTGGTAAACCACACATTAGTCCTGCACTATATAAAGCCCATACTTTTTCCCAATGAGGAGTGCCTAAACAATTTCTTTTTTCTTTAACATCTTGAGTATAAGAATATAAAATTGCACCTTCATTTAATGGCGTTGCTTTTGAATAAATCCCACCATATCTTAATCCAATTTCATTGACTACTTTCATTATATATGAAGCATTCCAATCATTAAAGGGCCTTGTATGTTGAACTCCAATACCTTGAACTCCTCTTCCAAGAACAAGATTTGCATTTTTAATATAAACATCACCTTCTCCACTGCTATAATTATTATCAAAAACTCCCATCATTGGTAAATTTGGCCTTTTTAAAAAATCTACTGAATGAGGGGCATAAAAGGGAATATGATAACCTTCTGAAAGAAAATGGCTATAACTTTCATTCATATCTTTGTAAATTGTTGGAGCATAACTTCCTTCTACTGCTGGATATTGCCACATTGGAGTTGTTGTAATATTAATATCTTTCTTTATCTCTCTTACACTTTTGTTAAAAGCATCATACATAGTTTCAAGAGCATATAAAAGAACATCACTCCATGGCCGTCCTTTAAACTTTTCCTCATATTTTTCCTTCAACCATTTTTGTGGTTTATCTCCATATTGTTGCATATCTGCTGTCCAACCCCATCCATCAAAAAACATCTCATCGTTATAATTAAAACCATAAAAAGACGGATATTTCATTAACCATTGTGTTAAAATTTGTAAAGTAGGGATATATTTTTCCATATGTTCAGGGATATAAACTACATGTGCACAATGATATAAAATTTGAAGATCAAGTAAAATCTTATATTTTGTCGCACAATCCAAGTACACATCTTTATGCCAATTTCGTCCCCCAGGAATTCCATAATACTCAGGAACTGCAAAAAAAGGGTCTGAAATATCCACAGGAGTAAAGTCCTTTTGCCATGCACCTGTTGCAGTAGACCTTATAGTTTCTCTATTAAACCCCATATATTTAAGTTGTTCAATATATTCATTTATATATGCTAATCCCTCTGAAATATCAGCGACATTTTGGGGTTCTGTTATTGGTTCTTTTGGAAATTCATGATATAAAATTCTCTGAAGTTCCCCTTCAAAACTCTTACTCACAAGATTAAACTTAAAAGGATAAATTTCATATCCGGTAATCTCAGGTATAATTTCATATTCTCCAGGAAGTAAATTTGATGTTATTTCAGAAGGTATAAACATATAGAAATGAGTTAAAATATCAAATTTTTTCTCAAAAACTTCTTTTTCATTTCTTTTTAAAATAATTCTTGTCGTTGTTATTCTCGGTTCCCTTTCTCTTTTTATAATTGCTAAATCTATTTTTTCTCCTTGAATAAAATTTTTTCTCCCACTTTGAGAAATAATACAAACTGATTTATTATTTTTGGTGGAATAAATTGCAACTGTTTTTTGTATATAAGGGTCTCTATCTCTATTAATCCAGTCAATCCATCCTTCTCCATATCTAACACACATCTCATATATACCTTTTAAATCTTCATTTAATTTAACTTTTAACTTTCCTTCATTATAAATACTTTCAAGTTCAACCCATTTTAAATTTCCTCCATCAGTTTTCCTTATTTTAACCTTCCATTCCTCCTTCTTTGTAATTTCTGGTCTACCTTTAATATCTACTTTAAAAATTATTTCAGAAGGAGAGGGTAAAACAAACGAAGGGAAATCAACATTGATTTTTATAAAATCAGGCCCATGAATTTCATATTTCTGAAAATCAGGCGTCCACTTTATAAATGTTATTGTCTTATCTGGAGTTGAAATATATAAATTCCCATTTTTATCTGCTTCAACATCAACATAGATTCCCCATGGATGATAAATACCTATGCCAGAAGGAAGATTAATATAGTTGATCTGTTCAAAAATTAAATTTTGATTTTCTTTTTTTACTCTAAAAATTGCCAATCCCTTTCCATCAGGACTGAATACAATTCTTGAATCATTGAAAATTCCTATTTTGCCATAACCTTTTATTTTACCAATTAATTCTCCATCATAAGAAAAAGCCCATATCTCATTAAATCTTCTTGCTGAAACATAAACAATTTTAAATTTGGGATCAACTTCTATATCTTCATACCAGGTTCTTCTATTATCATCTGAATTTGGTTGTCTACAATCGTATCTGTTAATATCTCCTTTATAATTCCCATCAAAATCAAAAATAGCAATTCTTGACCAATCTGGGTCAGGAAAACCTGGTGGAGCCATAGTAGAGTCAAGAACAAAAATTAATTTATTTTCATTATCAACTGCAACACCATATGGAGATGTCCAACCAGTCATATCCGCTTTTAAACTTTTCTCATTATTACCTCTTTGAATAATTGGTTTATAATATGTTCTATCAGGTCTATATAATGCAATATGACCATTGGCATGAGAAATACATCCTATAAACCATCCATCAGGTAAAGGAATAATCTCTTTCGGAGCACTTGGACAACTGATTTTACCTACGATTTTGCCTTCTGAACTTATAATTGTAAAAGCATTTAAACCTGCTCCAAAATATAAAAATTTTCCGTCTTCACTTACTTCAAAATTTCTTGCAGTTAAATCTGGAAAATCTTCTAAAATAATAGTTTTTTCTTCGGATAAAAGCATCTGATAACTCCAATAAGAAAGAATAATAAACAAAAATTTAAGATATTTTTTCATCTAATTTCTTTTTTTTGAAAACAATCCTTACAATTTCTCTTTGAGGAACAATAAATTTTTCAGTAAATTTATTTTTAGGAGTTAAAAGTCCATTAACTATGCCATTGTAATAATAACTACATTTATTTTCATCAATAATATTTGCTATCAGCCTGGTCTCTATAGGTTTATTGAATGGATTCCATAACTCTACAATAAATTCGTTGATTATATTTCTGTCATATACAGGTGCTTGTGGAATAAGTGTTAAAATTTTATCATTTAAAGAAACAACTATTCCATCTCCATAAAAGAGAGAAAGAATAAGTGGTTCAACACTTTGATATCCAGCAAGCATTGTTTGATCCCAGGGATTTTCATAGGAAATATAAGGATGCCTTTGATAAAATTGTTTTTCTGTAATTAAATCTTCTACTTTTACATATTTTATCTTCATATTTAAATCATAAATTCTTTTGAAAATCCTTGCCACTGGAAATTGGGCAAAACCAGTATGGCTGTGAAGATATAAGAGATCATAAAATCCCTCCTTTCTTTTATCTTTTAAAATTAAATAAGAAAGTTGTTGTAATGAATATTCTGTTTCCCATGGTGGCATCTGAGCATATTGGTCTCTTCCGCCTGTTGAACCATTAGCCCAGCCCCTTGTGTCAATATCCTTTACTGGTGAACCATTATAAGTTATAAAATGCAAAGAAAGAAGATAATTGGCAAATTTTTCACTATATAAAAGATATTTTTCTCTTTTAAAAATTTCAAAAGCAAGAATATTTGAAGAAATTCCAACAGCATGACCGAATGGTCTTGCCTGTCCAGCACCAACAAAATCACCCTCTGCTGCACAGTTAAAATTCCAAAATTTTTCATCTAAAATTTTATTAGATTTATCTATAATTTCCTTTCCTGCTTTTTTAAAATATTCATCTTTAAAGATATAAAATGAAATAAAAGACAAAAAAGCATCCCAAACTAAAACACCTCCATCTCCCTTTTTTATCTTTTTCGGAGGATTTAGAATAAATTCTGTCCTTTTCTTTACATATTTCTCCACTATCTCCATTGTCTCGGGTAAACATTTTAAAAACATTCCTTTTCTAATTGCTCCAAGATACATAGGTGTTGGTCCTATTGTCCATGTCTGTGTAGCATCCTTAATTGGGGCCCTTCCTTTACAAAATTTTTTTTCAAGTTCTTCTGATTTTTTTATTATCTCTTCTTTCTCCCAAACATATCCTACATATGATAATGGAGAGATCCATTGTCCACAGAATAAAGAAACTCCGTCATCCCACTTAGGTCTGGTGCCTTTTAAATAAACTCTAACCCCTTTTTCAGGGTTATATATTCCTGTTTTCTTCCAAAATTCTTTTATTAAATATTTTGAGGAATTTAACCATGAAATCCCTTTTTCTTTAGCAATTTTATAAGAAGTTATATCATTTTTAGGAAAATGAATTTTTAAACACCTTTCCCATCCTTCAATTAACAGTTGGTCCAATCTATCATCTTTTAAATCCTTTTTAAAATCAATTATAATTGATTGAGTAATTTCTTTCCCCTTTTCAATTAATATATTTGGGTCTTTATAGAGAGAACAATTCCAGTTTATAGTCCCAACTAAAAATTTTATACCTTTTAATTTTTTTTCATTTTTTCTTGTTGGATGAACAAAAATGTCTTTTATAGTAGTTTCCTCCCAATTCCCTATTATTAGAGTATATCTTGGATTTGTTCCATTATTATTTGAAATTTTATTAACAACTAATGGTGTAAAACAAGGTCCTGTTAGATGAGCAGAACCAAATCTTGCATAATACCAGAAAGGATGTTTAAAACCTGCACCACTTATTTCATTCCCATTTTTATAATAATAAACAGGCTGCTGCGAAATAATTGTCAAAATTTCAGATTGATCATCATATTCATATGGGGTTTCAAAAAAAGACATCCCTTCAAGAATTTCTATCGAAAAATCAATTGGTTTAAACTTTGTTTTTATATAAAATCCACTTTCATTTTCAATTTTTTTTATTTCAACTGACCATTCCACATTTGCTTTCTCAAATTTGACATTACCTCCAAATAAAATTTTGTTTTTTTCTTTTCTTATTAAATTTCCTTCTTTTATTCTTAAAAAACCTATATTTAGAAATTCATGGTCTTTAAACCTTAACATAGGAGTGTCCCCTTCCCAAAACCATTCAGGACTATAAGTCCAATTTTTATTTTTCACAAAAGTTACTGATTGTTCACCATTTTTTAATTCTATTTTATCCATTTTATTACTTTATTCTTTAATTATTGTTTTTTCATAAGTTTTTATATCACTGTCATCTACTCTATACCAAATAAATCTATTTAAATAACTATCTTCAACAAATACATCAAGTTTTTTATCTCTCTTATCCCTCACAACACTTATACAACTTTGATTATCTAACCATCCAGTTATATTTCCTGCCTTATCACCTATCTTAATTGTTCCTATTAGAAGTCCATCAGGTGTATAATGGTAAATATATCCTTTTTCAAAATATCCAATCATTACTCCTTTATTTTCAGGTATTAAATCAAAACCTGTACAAGTATTAGGTAAAGGAATAATCCATTTCCTTTCTCCATTTTTATCATATTTACTTAAAACCCATCCACCCATCCAAATCCATTGATATCCTTTATCTGGCGGTTGAATATACTTACTTGTCCCTAAAGCATATAATTCACCATTTCCATTTCTCATTACCGCTTTAGGTAAAAATTTATACTCACTTTTATCTTCGGGAATAATTATTTTTGCTTTTTCCCAGTCATATATAGGATTTCCATTTTTATCAAATTCTGCTAATGGTAATTCCCATATACTCTTTGTAATAGCAGAATCACCAAATAGGATATTTCCCATATTATCAGGATGCATTCCATAAACTTCAGTCAATAACATTGATTCACCAGATCTTTTAAACCATTTTATTTCATCTTCTTCTATCTCTCCATTTAAATTTGTATCTGTCCATGTCCATAGACCAAAATTCCTTTTATTTTTATCAAAACTACCATCTAAATTAATTTTAGGCCCTCCAACCATACTTACAAGTTTAAAAAAATCCCCTTCCTTTCTGTAAATTCTACATCCAAAATAAAAAAATTCTTTGTTATTTATTTTGATGAATTTAGGAATGCCTATATGCCATCCTTTATATTTTAAACTTTCGGGATTCAAAACAATTCCCCTGTATTCCCATTCACCTTTTTCTTTATTTTTCAATAGGACTTTATGAAAATTTGTTGTAATAAGTTCTTTAGGCTCCCAAGGAGGATAAGTACCAATATTACAGAAAACTAAAGAAAAATGGTCCAATAAACATTTTCCCTCAGAAGAAAATTTTGAAATTCTTGCTCCTCCAGTAGGGAAACCGCTGAAAGTAATAATATTTCCATTATTGTCAACTCCAGCACCATTTAATACATAAAATCTATCAGGAAGATAATCACCGGTTTTGGCCTTTTGTCCAAAACTTCTTAAATAACTAACTTTATCACCATCAATTTCATATATTTTAACCTCTCCCTTTCCAATATCAGACACATAAAGAAGATTTTCTTTACTTATAAAAATTGATCTTACTTCATCTATATCTTCTATAGGGGTTGCTATTCTATTTCCATTTTTGTCGAATATACTTACTTTGTGATGCTCATGAGCAATCCATAATCTCTTATCTTTATCCTTTCTGATGTTTACAGGAAATTTAATATCAAATTCTTTAATTTTTTTACCAGTATGTTTGTTAAATATATGGATTTTATTACTAAAAGCATCGGTTACATATAAAAAATCATCTACAACAGTAAGACCACAAACAACAACTGTATATAATCTTTTTTCATAAGGATTTAAATTCTCTGGAAAATCCCTTTTATCCCACTTATAAAGAACAATTACACCTCCATTTTTTTTAATTTCTTCATCCGAAAACCCTATATATCTCCCATCACCTTTTTTAAATTTGGTTATGACAATATGACCTGGTCTTCCCTGGTCCCAGCCATTCCAACCAGCACAATAAATATATTCTTCATCAACTGTTATTGCACTTGTCATAGAATTATAATATTTTAAATTCCTCATTTGAAATCTTGCATGGTAAATCGTTTTCCCTTCTGGATTAAAAACCTTAAAATCATGACCTGCTTCCTCCCAATCATTTGCTGTATAAATGTTCCCTTCTTCATCAATATCAAATCCTACAACATTTGATTGAATATGATTAAGTTCATCAGGTGGATCTCCCGTATTTCCAATTATACCTACATTTTCATATTTTGAGTTATTAACAACAATTTTAAAAATATACTCACCTTTTTCAACTTCTCTCCCAAAGTTATCTTTTCCGTTCCATGTTACTGTGTGCCATCCTTTTTTCAATTTCTCTTGGGTCCATAAAACTTTTATTAAATGATATTCTTCGTTATAAATCCCTGCACTTGTTAATCCTTCTTTTTTAAGGTAAAATTTAAAATTTATATCTGAAAATATCATAAAATTAAATAATAAGAAAAAAACTGTGAAAAAAACGCTTTTTCTCATTTGTGCTGTCTATTCAAATGAAAATAATGTGCTTGCAAAACCTTCTAAATTATCTTTATTTTTAGCAACAGCAAATAAATTATGAGATATTCCCTTTTTAAGTGTTTCTACATTCAAAATGAATTCAAAAGGTTTTTGATTCAGGATTTTTATGAGTTCTCCATCTAAAAAGACCTTTATCTCCTCTACTTCATTTTGAGCATCAATTATAACTTTCTTTTCTTTGTTGATTTTTTCTTTATATAAAGGAGTAATAAATTTAATTGTAGGAAAGTTTTCTTCAGAAAATAAATATATAATTGTTTCAGAAGGTTTAATTGTAATTTTTTGGAACTCTATATAATCAATTTTTTCTGTAAATAACTCTGCTCCAAGTAATCTAAACATAGTAATTTTTTTATTTTTTCCAATATATGGAAATAAAGGGACATTAATTTTTTGTTCAACTTCAGAAAAATTAGTCAAAATTAATAAATTCCCCTTTTCTCCCTTTTTTGCTCCAGTTACTATTTCAGGTCCTACATCTACACTTGATGACATTTCCTGTAAAATAACTGATTCAAGTCTTTTTATTAAATTAAAACATGTTGAAAGTGCATACCATCTATCAGTTCCTGTTTCAAATGGTTCTGCACCTGTCTGTAAACCACCTGTTCCAATTTTTGCCTGTTTTCTTTCCCTTTTCCACAAACTACTATCAAAAGCATAGCACCTTACACCTGAATAGTTATTTGCAATTGCATACATAATTTGCAAAGAAACACTTTCAGCAGTTCCAACATTTTCTAAATTTAATTTGTCTTTACCGGGTTGAAATTCTCCATTATCAGAAAGTTTCTGATAATAAGGACCACAAATACTTACAAGTAAAAGGAAAGGTTTATTTAACTGCATATAAGGCATCCTTTCATATGTAACCCAATCAAGATATTTTCTGTATTGTGGAAAAGATGCACCATAGTATGGATATGCTCTTCTCCAGTCAAGTATATCCCAGTAATTACTTGTATAATCACTCATAAAAGGATTTCCCATCCAATTTTTAGCAACAATAGGAGGAGAAAGACCTAATACAGGCCATGAAATAGGAGGTCTACCAGGAACAGAATTTATTATTTCCATTAGTTTATTAAAAGCATCTTTTGGACTTGGAGGGTTTACCTTTTCCCATCTTGCAGTTTCTTTTTCTGAAGGTAAAGGATTTCCACCCCATAAACTTGCTTCATCCATCATTTCAATACAACTTACAACTTTACTATCTCTTGCCCATTGGAAAGCATCTTTTATTGCATCTTTAGCCCATGGATTTTTAACACTATTATTCAGTTCCTTAGGTGTTCTACAAATGTCATCCCCTGTTAAAATAAAAGAAAAATTATTTTCTTTTGCAATCTTCTCAAATCTTTTAACCCAATTTAACCATCCATTCTTCCATTTTTCATATTCAGTTGTTCCTGAATCTGCTGGATTTTGATAAAAACCTGTGGTTAAAGCATTTATTTCTGCAAATTTTACCTGCTTTAAAAGTTTTTCGTTTTTTTCAATTTCTCCTGGTCCAAGAAAAAAAAGAGATCTCAAAAATATTGAATTTCCATTATTATAATTGTATAAAATTCTCCCATCTTTTGAAAAATGAGGAAAACCTTCAAAATCTTTGACAATTACAGGGATTATATTTTTATAATTCTCTGTTTTTATAATCACTTCTGTAATTCCTTGTTTTAATCCCTTTAGATTCATATTTTCATCAATCTCAACAATTTCTTTATTTTTAATCTCATAATCTACTTTCCCTTTATAAATTTCTCTTGTTCCGTCAGTATATAAAATATAAGGTTGGATATTGATAACCTCTCCTTCTTTAATATATATCACTTTCCAGAAAGGTCTTATATCTCTTATTTTTTTCTGGTTATCTACAATGAAATATTTTTGCAACATCCCAACAGGAGGTATTCCTGGAAGATGTGCCCAGACAGAAACAAAAATCTCATGAGATCCATTAATAAATTTTGTTGTATCAAGTTCATATTCTAAAATTACAGGTTTCCCTTTTTTTGTTTTTAAATCAATCCATGGAGAACCAAACTGAATTTTTTCAAGTTTACCATCTATAAATAACATAATTGCTTCAATTGGTTTTAATTCTTCCTTCCTTTTCTGCTTTTCTTCAATAATTTCATCTGATAAAGGCATTTCAACTTCTATTTTCAGATTAATTTTTCCAGATAAAGGAGTATCTAAATTGGGCTCAACAATTTTTATATCACAATCATATCCATCTTTTTCAATTCTAAATTTAACAGATTTTGTTTTCCCTTTAATATTACCATTTTTATCTTTTCCAATTGCATATACTTCAAATTCACCATCCCAGAGAAGAGACCCTTCAAAAGTAAAATTGAATGGAAAAGATAATGGTCCTGAAAATTTTTTCCCATTTAAAAAATACTCAACTATTTCAAATTTTTCTTTTTTATCAAGTTTAACTGAAAACTCTATTTTATCAGAATGAGTAGAATCATTTTCTGGAGAAATAATTTCAAATGATAATAATTGAGAAAGAAAAAATATAAAAAAAATATGAAAAAAGATTTTAATTTTCATTTTCTTTCTCCTTTCTTTATCAAAGAAATGATTTCATTTATTCCTCTCTTTAATCCCTCAATATCACTTCCACCTATAAAGACAACATCTTTTTCTATATTGAAAGGAGAATGAAGATACATAATTAAGCACTTACCTTCTCCTGGATATTTTTCATCAACTACCTGTCGTGTTATTTCACTTGCCTGTAAAATCCTTACTATTTCGCTATCTTTACTATTACCAAAAATAATCATATCATATTCAGAAAAATAACATTCTGGTAATTGAGGCGGGCATTGATATCCTCCATTATAAGAATAAATCTTAGTCCACTCTTTTGACCATTTTTCTCTTATTTCTTTTGTCGTTTTAATCTCTTCTTTTTCTCCTTTAATAACTATTTTCCTCCCTTTCTCATCAATATAAAACTTACAACCAGGTTCATAAATTTCTTCTGTATCAAGTCCTAAATAATCAATATATCCCTGTCCAACTATTGTTACTAAAGTAAGTGGTTTTTTCCACTCATCCTTTAAATCTTTGCCATCTTTTGTAATCGCTCTTATTTCTCCCTCAGATGTAATTTCTAAAGAAACTTCCCTCTCTATTTTACCTTCTACTTTTTTCTCTTCCCCTTTGTTTCTGTAAATATAACAATAAGGGTCCCAGATTCTTGGATATTTGACTTTCTTTAAAATTTCTTTTTCATTCAAAATATCAAATTTCTCTCCTAATTTTTCATTCAACATTTTTGCAAGTGGAATGTATTTTTCAGAAACTACAATCTTTATATCTTTTTTATTTTTGAAAAATTCTTTTATTTTCTCTTGCTCAAAAATTCTCACATCTTTAATAAATTCAAAATTTACATTACCTGACTTATATTCAACATTTTTTTCTTTTTTAATATTTCCTATTCCACTTTCAATTACAACTTTGTAAATTCCATTTTTATTGTTTTTCCCAATAGGAAAAATTTCCTCATATTTACCATTCTGGTCAGTACTTCTATAGACATTATAAATCTCTCTTCCTTCAGGTGAAATTATTTTTAATGTGAAAGGACAGGGGATCTTTAAATTTTCTATTTGTGCTTTTATAAATAATTTACCTTCTATAATATTACAATCAATTTTAAAATCCTTTGGTTGATTTTTAATAAAATATAAAAGTTTCATTTCACATGGTTCAAAAGAGAGGTTTATTTTGTTTTTGTAATCTTTTATTTCTCTTATTTTATTCCAGTCAAGTCCCTCAATCAAAAAGAAAACTCCTTTCTTTTTTTCGTTTATCTTTATATCTTTAGTATAAGGGGAATAGTTCCATATGTAATACTCTTCGCTTTCACTGATATCTGGTAATTTTTGAAATGCATTAAGGATCATAATAACATAACCATCTTTGCCTACTCTTTTTTCAGTTATTAAATATTCAGAATCAGTTTCAATAACTGGCTCAATTCCAACTTTTTTCATAATATCTTTAACATATTTAACCAAATTAATTATAGGAAGATTTGTAAAATAATTTGTCAAGTAATAACTATTTTCTTTTGGAGTTGAAAACTTTTTATTTGAAGCCATCTCAAACATTAAAGCCCATTTATATCCTACATCTTTTAAATCAATATTTAAATTATACACAGGGAAATTAAATTTTATTGTTGATGATTTATCAACAATTATTTTCCCCCCTTTTCTTACCCATCTTTCAATTGTTTTATTTACTTCTTCAGAAAGAGGATATGTTTGTCCAACAATAAAAAGAACTTCGTATTTTTCAATATATTTTTTTAAAACCTCTTCATGAATTATATCTGCTGGATATCCTGCTCTCAACAATGCATTATGAATAAAAGATATTTGAGTCCTATAATTGTTGGCAACTGTGTAAGCGTTTATACTTAACTCACTTTCTTTAATTTTTTCTCCTTCTTCCCATGTTGCTACCATTAATCTTATCTGTTCTCCTTGTTTTTTTGTCGCTTCCCTTTTTAATATTTCTTTTTCCCTTAAAGATAACTCTCTAAAACTCCATAAAACTCCAATTTTATGTTCAGGAATAAGTTTGCCAATAAAAGGTCCATACTTTTTGGCAGGTAAATTGACTTCTGCTAAATCTTTTCTCTCCATACCACCCCAATTTAACCACCAATTGCTTTTTAATCCTGCTTGTAAAAGTCCATTCATCATTAAATGGTAAACATACTTATGCTGAGGTTGAGGAACTTTTTTACCCATAAGTTGTCCATTCATTGCATGTGCAACATTTGCTTCTGGTTTATTTGCTTTTTCTATGTATATCTGTGTCTGTGTTCCATCCCTTCCTATCCACCAATCAAGAAAAATATGTGTTGTAGGGAAATCATTAACTTCCTGATTCATTATTTCTGCACCATCACATATAATATGACCAACATAAACATCTGATTCAAAACTAATATTCGGAAGTATCTTTTTTATATCTTTCTTTGCCTGTAAAAGTGTTTCTCCAATAATATTGCATCTTATTCTCATATATTTTAAAAAATCATTGTCGTCTCTTTCTGCTGGATTATCTGTAAATTCCCAACTTCTTACTTTATACCATTCTTCTTCATCCCATGATGGAAATCCACTTGAATATCCACCGCATGGCGTTTTCCCCCAATTTAATCCTGGTTCATCAATAGTCCCAATAGAACTTATATTTTTCTCATATCTTTTTAACCTTTGAGCAACACTAAAACTAAATAATCTCATAAGTTCTTGCATATCATTTGCTGCCCAACTTTTTCTTGTCCCCCATGGTTTATGAGTTACATATCCAGTCCAGTACATATAAATCAAAGTTGGTAAATTATTCTCAATCGCTTTTTCAAAATAATTTAGATTAAAAGTTTTCCTTCTTACATCTAAGGATGGTTTACCATCATCTATAATCCCAAAAGAAAAAGCATTCCCAACTATAAAATTTCCTCCTCCTTCCTTCAATCTTTCAATGTTATCTACTTGTGAAACAAATGTCTCTGAATCAATAATACCAGAAGAAACTATCAGTTCTCCTTTTTTAACTCCATTTATCAAAATAATGTATTTCCCAGGTGAAAAACTATATGGAGGGAATTTCAAAGAAACTGATTTGTCTTTTATATTTAAATCTATATTTACTGGTTTCTGTTGATCAATCGTTGGTATTATCTCTATCTTTATTTTTTCATCTCTTATGTCTGTAAGAGATATTTCAATTTCTTCATTTGAATAATATGCTTTCCGTAAATTTGGAAAAAACATTTCCTCTGAAAAAATTATAAAATTCAAAAGAAAAAAAATACACATCAAGTTTTTAATTCTCATAGATTTGAACCTTTTTAATATCCCATATTCCCAAGTCCTGGGTTTCTAAATCTACCAACTTGATAACAATAATAATCTTTATTACCTGAATAGCCTGGTGGGATTGGGTCATCTTTTCTTGGAGATTTCCAGTTTTTAATCTTTGTTGTTAAATCACTAACAGAAGCCCATTCCACATGTCCATCAATAAATAAAGCATTAACACCAGTTTTTTCTCCATGATTGTTTAACTTTGAACCAAGTTTATAATTTACATTATCAAAATACCATACATCATTTTTGAAATTATTATCTTGATAATAATCATCCTCAGATGACTGGTCCACCAATACTGCTGTTTCTGGTGCAATTTTACTTGTCATTGTTCCATAATAAGGCCAATAAGGAGATACTGTTCTTATGTATGCATAGGAAAGATGTCTATTGTCTGTTAATCTTTTTTGAGGGTCTGGTGATGGGAAATCGCCTCTTTGACTGGGACATACCCATATTTTTGTATCCTTTATATATCCCCTTATTCCAAGAAGTGATAATTCATCTCTCGGATATGCAAACCAAAACATCCATGTCCAAA
>JAMWCJ010000034.1 GCA_023818645.1 Candidatus Omnitrophota bacterium
AATAATAATCCACCTGTAATTTTTGAGGATGGTCTTCAAACAAGAGATTTTATTTGGGTTGAAGATGTTGTGGATGCATGTATCTTATCTATGGAAAAAGATACTGCAAATTATGAGATTTTTAATGTTGGAAGTGGAAAACCAGTAAGTATAATTGAAATAGCAAATTTACTAATAAAACTTCTTGAAAAGGATTTAAAACCAGAAATTACATATAAATTTAGAAAAGGAGATGTGAGACATTGCTATGCTGATATAAGTAAAATAAAAAATAAGATTGGGTTTGAACCAAAGACAAAATTAGAAGATGGTTTAAAAAAGTTAATTGAATGGGCAAAGAAAGCAAAAGCAGAAGATAAATTTGAAAAAGCACATAGAGAACTTAGAAAGAAAGGACTTGTTTAATATATGGATTTATTCTTAAGTATTGTAATTCCAGCAAGGAATGAACAAGAAAACATAAAAGATACAATAGAAAGTTTAATCCCACATTTAAATATAGAGGAAACAGAAATAATAGTTATAGATGACCATTCAGAAGATAAAACAGAAAATATTGCCCTTGAACTTGAAAAAAAATATCCTTTTTTAAAACTTATAAGAAATGAACAGGCACCAGGGTTTGCTAATACTTTGAAAACAGGTTTTAAAAATGCGAATGGAGAATTTGTTTTACCTATTATGGCTGATTTATGTGATGACCCAGGAACAATAAAAAAGATGGTTGAAAAAGCAAAGGGAGGATATGATTTAGTTTGTGGTTCAAGGTATACAAAAGGTGGTGGTAAAATAGGAGGGCCTAAAATTCAAAGTTTCTTTTCAAGATTTGTTGGAATTAGTTTATATTATTTAATCAGAATTCCTACAAAAGATGCGCCAAATGCCTTTAAGATGTATAGAAGAGATATTTTAAATTCTTTAAATCTAAAATCAACAGGTTTTTCAATTTCAATGGAAGCATGTTTAAAATTTTATTTTTCAAATTATAAAATATGTGAAGTTCCAACCGTATGGTATGGAAGAAAAAAAGGAAAATCAAAGTTCAAATTATCAAAAACATTACCTTATGTAAAACTATATATCTGGGCTATTTTAAAAAAATGGAAATTTCTATAATAATACCTGCTTATAATGAGGAAAAAAGGATATTGAAAACAATTGAAAAGGTCTATAAATATTTTAAAGAAAAAAAATTAGATTTTGAAATAATCGTTGTTGACGATGGAAGTAAAGATAAAACAGTTGAAGTAGTAAATGAATTTTTAAAAGAAAAAAATGAAATAAAAATTTTAAAACATGAAAAAAATATGGGTAAGGGTGCTGCAGTTAAAACAGGAGTACTTAATGCTTCTGGTGATTTAATCTTATTTACAGATGCAGACCTTTCAACTCCAATTGAAGAATTTGAAAAACTTAAAAAAAAGATAGAAGATGGATATGATATTGCAATTGGTTCAAGAGGGCTTAAAGAATCAAAGATAGTTATACCACAGCCATTTTATAGAAGAATTATAGGTAAAATTTTTCCTCTGCTTGTAAGATTAATTATTACAAATGATTTTAGAGATACTCAATGTGGTTTTAAGTTATTTAAAAGGGAAGTTGCAAAAAAAATATTTAGTCAACTTAAAACAGAGGGATTTGCATTTGATGTAGAAATTCTTGCAAGAGCAAAAAAATATGGATACAAAATTGCAGAAGTAGGCATTGTATGGTATAATTCACCTCACTCATCTGTTAGAATATTTAAAGATTCCTTTATAATGCTCTTTTCTCTTTTAAAAATAAGATTCAAAAAATGTTAAAAAAAATAATAATTATAGTTTTCTCTTTTATTTTTATCTCTACAGGGATAAAATGGGGATTGCCAAAGAATGAATATAAAAAATTTTTTTATAGAAATGAAAAGGAGATGCAATTTTTAATTGAAGGAATTAATGAAAATTATATTGAAAAAAGTTGGCAGATCTCAAAAATGAAAAATTCGGCAAAACTTGAAAGGCATAAGTTCAATATAATTAGGTCTTTTCATCCAGACGAAGAAAATATCCTTAAAAGCATAAGCAATATGAATCCAGAAAAGTTAGATTTCAATCCACATTTTTTTGAATATCCAACTTTTTATATTTACATTGTGGCAGTTATCCTTAAAATCTTTTCTCTTTTTAAATTTATCCATATAACTTCTGATATATCTTTCTATTTTAAAAATCCTGATGAAATTGCAAAATTTTATTTAACTGGAAGATTTGTAACTTTAATCTTTAGCATTTTAACAGTTTTATTTGTAAGTAAAATTTCAGAAAAGATTAAAAAAGGGAGTTATTTAATCACATTTTTTTTATTATTATTTTCCCCTCTATTTGTTATAAACTCAATATATATGACTGTTGATGTTCCAATGCTTTTTTGGATTGTTCTTGCTGTATTTTTCCTCATAATTTTTTATGAAAACTCAAAGAAAATTTTTCTCTTTTTAAGTAGTATATCAATAGGATTTGCTACTGGAACAAAATATCCAGCAATTGTTTTTTGGTTTTTAATACCGATTGGACTTTTATTAAAGGGTCTATCCATAAAAGAATTTTTCAAAAAAACAACTCTATCTTTTTTGACTATGATAATAGCATTTCTAATCACAACTCCTTATTCTATTATTTCTTTCAATGAATTTAAAAGAGATTTTCTCTATCAATTCACTATAAGGGGAACTCTAAATTTTTCATTTTCTGCTTTTGTTTCAAATTTCAAAGATGTAGTTGAAGATATTTTATTGATAAATGGTATATTACCAACTCTTTTCTTTCTTGTTATGTTTTTCTTTTCTTTATTTAAACTAAAAAAACAGGTATTTATAATTCATAGCGGGTTATATCTGTTTTTTTCACTACTTCTAATTATTTCAGGATTTAAGTATGCAAGATATTATTTACCTATTTACCCGTTTTTTATCTTGATTTCCTCATATTCTATTAAAGAAATAGAAAAAATTAGGAAACTTAAATTTTTAATCTATTTTATTTTTCTATCTGTTATAAGTTTCAATTTTTTAAAAACTATTTCAATTTTGCAATTAAGAATAGGAGAGGATACCAGGATTACTTCTGCTGAGTATATAGATAAAAATCTAAAAGAGGGCACTAAAATTGTATATCTGAAATCGCCATGGATTTTTGAAGTTTGTCCTGTAAATTTTTTAAAGTATAATATAACAATTTTTGAAAAAGAAAAAGACCTTGTAAACATAAAAGAAGATTCATATTTAATCATTGGAGAATTACAATATTTTTTAACAAAAGGGTCAAGAAGTGAAATAGAAGAAGAAATTATAAGAAAGATGAAAGATTATGGTTTTCTTCTGATAAAAAAATTTGAGAAAGAAGAATTTTTATTTAAACAGAATAAGACTATTCATGATTTAATTTATATCTGTCCTAAAATTTTCTTATTTTATAAAAATTAATAAAATGTTTAATTTTGATTTACCAAAAGAGTTGATTGCACAGTATCCTTTAAAAGAAAGAGAAAAAGCAAGATTGATGGTTGTTTATAGAGAAGGCAAAAAAATAGAAGAAAACATTTTTGAAAATATTGGAGATTATATAGATGATAATTATGTGATTGTTTTGAATGATACTAAAGTTATACCTGCAAGAATAATCTGTAAAAAACAAACAGGAGGAAAGATTGAAATATTACTATTGGAAAGATTAAACGAAAATAGATGGAGTGTATTAATAAAAGGGAAAGTTAAAGACAGGACTAAATTCTCTAAAGAAAAACTTGAAGGGGAAGTCGTTGAAAAGAAACAAAATGGAAGTTTTATTGTTGAATTTAATTTAAATTATGAAGAATTATTGAAATATGGTGATATACCTCTTCCTCCTTATATTAAAAGGAAACCCACAAACCGGGACAAAATTTATTATCAAACAATTTATGCAAAAAAAGAAGGTTCAATTGCAGCACCAACAGCAGGATTACATTTTACAGAAAGTTTAATTAAAAACTTAAAAAATAAAGGAATTGAATTTTATTATATTACCTTACATATTGGTTGGTCTTCTATAAAAATTTTAAAAAATGGGAAAGGTATTGGTAAAGAGTATTTTGAAATATCAGAAGAAACAGCAGAAAGATTGAATGATAGTAAAAGTAAAGGGAAAAAAATTATTGCTGTTGGGACAAGTACAGTTAGAGCGCTTGAAAGTGCTTTTGAAAATGGTAAAATAAGACCATATAATGGCTATACAAATCTTTTCATAAAACCTGGATATAATTTTAAATTTATAGATGCTCTTATTACAAATTTTCATCTTCCAAATTCAACTCATCTTTATATTGTTTGTGCTTTTGCAGGGTCTGAAATTATTGAAAAAGCATATAAGATTGCAATTGAGAAAAAATATAGATTTTATTCTTATGGAGACAGTATGATGATTATCTAAAATGGAATTTAAAATTATTAAAAAAGATAAAGAGACAAAAGCAAGAACTGGAGAGATTATAACATCTCATGGTAAAGTTAAAACTCCTTGTTTCATACCAGTTGCAACTTTGGCAAATGTAAAAACATTGACATCAGAAGATTTAATTGAAATAGGAGTCCAGATACTTATTACAAATGCTTATCATTTATATTTAAAACCAGGGGTTGAAATTATTGAAAAAATTGGAGGAATTCACAGATTTATGAACTGGGAAAGACCAATAATTACAGATAGTGGTGGATTTCAGATTTTCAGTTTAGAAGATGTTAAAATAGATAAAGATGGTGCAATTTTTAAATCAAAATTAGATGGTTCAACTCATTTTATAACCCCTGAAAGATCAATAGAAATTCAAGAAAAAATAGGAGCAGATATAATTATGGCTTTTGATTACTGTCCTAAAAACTGGAATAACTATGAGGAAGTTAAAAAAAGTTTAGAATTAACAATTAAATGGGCAAAAAGATGCAAAGAATTTCATAAAAGATATAATCAAGAATTATTTGGAATTATTCAGGGTGGTATATATAAAGAACTTAGAAAAAAATGTATAGAAGAAATTGAAAAGATTGGTTTTAATGGTTATGGAATTGGTGGGCTTTCTATTGGAGAACCATATGATGAAACAATGAAAATTACTGAATATATAATCAGAAATTTACCAGAAAATAAAGTTAGATACTTTATGGGAATTGGAATGCCTTTACAGATTCTTGAACTTGTTGAAATAGGAATTGATATGTTTGACTGTGGTATGATAACACATATCGCAAGAACAGGTTCAACTTTAACATGGAAAGGAAAAATAAATATAAAAGCAGGAAAATATAAGGATGACTCTTCTCCTCTTGACCAGGATTGCAATTGTTTTGTCTGTAGAAATTATACAAAAAGTTATATAAGGCATTTAATAAATACAAAAGAAATAACAGGTTTAAGATTGAACTCATATCACAATGTATATTTTATGGTAAAATTTATGGAAATGGTTAGAGAAAAAATAAATAAAGGGGAGTTTATAAAATTTAAAAAGGAGATAGAAAATGACTGGAAGAGAAAGGTGGAATAGAATTTTTAATTTTCAAGAAGTTGATAGAATTTTTAATTGTGAATTTGGATGGTGGACAGAAACACTTGAAAGATGGCATAAAGAAGGGTTACCTGAAAATATCAAAACAAATGGAGATGGAGATACCTTTTTTAGATTTGACACAATTGGAGGCATACCAATAAATATGGGTTTAATTCCTACTTTTGAAGAAAAAATAATTGAGGAAACAGAAAGATATATAATTAAACAGGAAACAGATGGAGTTATAAAAAAGATTTTTAAATCTGAAATACAAACAATTCCACATTATATAAAATTTCCAATAGAAAATAAAGATGATTGGTATAATTTCAAAGAAAGGTTAAACCCGGATATTTCAAAAAGATATCCTGAAGAAAAAATATGGGAAAAGTTAAAAAAGGAATGGGAAAATAGAGATTATCCTTTAGGAATAGGTGTTGGTTCTTTACTTGGATGGATAAGGAACTGGATGGGTTTTGAAAATTGCGCTATTTCTTTTTATACTCAACCAGAATTGATTTCTGAAATGATGGACCATATTGTTTATTTCATTTTAACATTAATAGAAAAGGCACTTAATGAAATTAAAAACATTGATTTTGCTGCTTTTTGGGAAGATATAGCATTTAAAACAGGTCCAATGATTTCACCAAAACATTTTTCTCAATTTATGGTTCCAAGATATAAAAAAATTACTGAAAGATTAAAAAAAGAAGGAATAAATATTGTTATAGTTGACTGTGATGGGAATATAAATGAACTTGTTCCTTTATGGCTTGAAGGTGGTGTGAATGTAATGTTTCCTCTTGAGATAAATAGTGGTTCTGACCCAGTTGTTTTAAGGAAAAAATATGGTAATAAAGTTCTTCTTAAAGGTGGATTTGATAAAAAAGCACTTATTCATAGTAAAAACGCAATAGATAAGGAATTTGAAAGGATAAAAGAAACAGTTGATTTAGGTGGCTTTATTCCACATGTTGACCATAGGGTTCCTGCAGATGTTAGTTATGAAAATTACATTTATTATTTAAAGAAGAAAAAAGAAATTTTTAATATCTTTGATTGGGAAATACCAGAGGTATAAAATGAAAACTGGATATGTCACAATTCTTGGTAGACCAAATGTAGGAAAATCAACACTTTTAAATACAATTTTAAAACAGAAAATTTCTATTGTATCTCCAAAACCAGCAACTACAAGAATAAAAGTTATAGGAATTTATAATGATGAAGAAGGTCAAATTATTTTTATTGACACCCCTGGGTTTGAAGAAGGAAGAAATGAAATGGGAAAATTTATGTTAAAATCAATATATTCATCACTTGAAGAAACAGATATTATTCTTTTTCTTATAGAAGCAACTGGTTGGAAAGAAGAAGATGAGAAAATTTTGTCTCTTCTTAAAAATTTAAAGAAAAAGAATGTTATCCTTGGAATAAATAAAATAGACATTTTAAAATATAAGGAAGAACTTTTACCTTTAATTGATGAAAGTATAAAAAAATTTAATTTTTCTGAAATAGTCCCTTTCTCTGCTTTGAAAAATAAAAATATTGATTCATTGATTAAGGCAATCTTTGTTCATCTTCCAGAATCAGAAAATTTTTATCCATCTGATATGATAACAAATTTACCTTTAGAATATAAACTTGCTGAAATTATAAGGGAAAAAATTCTTCTTAAAACATATCAGGAAGTCCCATATTCTGTTGCAGTAGAAATAGAGGAAATAAAAGAGGGTGAAAAAAATAAAGATATTTTAGTGATAAAAGCAAATATAATTGTTGATAGAGAAAATTTAAAACCAATAATTATAGGAAAGGATGGAAAGATGATAAAAACAATTGGTAAACTTGCAAGAGAAGAAATAGAATTTATTGTTAAGAAAAAGGTATATCTTGAATTAAAAGTTAAAGTTATAGATGACTGGAGAAACAAAATTGATGTGTTCAGAAAATTTGGTTACGGAAATATTTAATGCTGAATTTCTTTAATCTCTTTAAAAAATAAAGCATGCTGAGTTTTTTCCCAATAATGTGGTCTCCTGAAAAATTGAAAAAAACCTTTTAATGCTCCAATACTCATTAATATCCAATAAAAAGGAGAAAGTAAAGCAGAAAATACAAGTTTATACCATTTTCTTTTTAAAACACCAACAATATTAATAACAACAAATATAATATTGCCGAGAAGTAAAACAGGAGTGATAAGCATAAAAAAAAGATTTGGAAAATAAATTTTTTGAGGAGAAAAAATCCAAATCAATAAAAAAACCCATGCAATTGGATTGAAACATAAAACAAAAAAATTGCCACCGACTATTAAATTGAAATGTATGAAATCCTTAAATCCAATTTGTTTTAACAGTTTAAATGGATTTCTTAAGTGAACAAAATAAGTTTGAATATACCCTTTAACCCATCTACTTCTTTGTTTTATCCAGTTATTTAATCTACTATTTGCTTCTTCCCATGTAGTTGTATCAAGAATTTTTGTCCTATATCCATTTTTGAAAATTCTTATTCCAAGGTCACAATCTTCAGTAACATTAAAAGGATCCCAGCCCCCCAATTCTTTTAATACATCAGTTTTGAAATGGTTTGAGGTTCCTCCGAGAGGGATTGGTGCTTCTATACTATCTATTCCTGGTAAATATATATCAAACCAAGAAGAATATTCTGCAGTAAACCATTTAGTAAGGAAATTTTGATTTGGATTATAATAATTTAATTTAGATTGAAGACAAACAACATTATCAGATACTTTCCTAAACCCTATTACTGCTTTTTTCAACTGGTCTCTTTCCGGTATATCCTCAGCATCATAAATAACAAGATAGACCCCCTTTGCCTGATTTAAACCAAAATTTAATGCTTTGCCTTTTGTTTTAGGTTTTAAATCTGGAATTTCAATTATTCTCCAGTGACAAGGGAGTTTACAATCTTTTAAATATTCCTTTATCTCTAAATCATCCTCTTCAATCAAAAGTATCACATCAAGTTTATCTTTTGGGTAATCAATATTCTCTATTGCGATGTAAAGTTGGTTAAAAATCTCCTTTTCTTTATATATTGGTAATAAAATTGTGTAGATAGGCCATTCTCTATTAGACATTATTTCAATTTCACTAACCTTTATTTCTTTACTTTTCATAAGTCCACGAAAAACTAAAAATAACTTATGAATACAGATTATAAAATAGATTGTAGAAAAAAAATAAAAAAATGTATATGTTTTAAGAAAAAAATAAGAATAAAGAAGATAAAGCATCCAGAAAAAAAATAAAAAAAGAAAAATTTTTTGCCACCAGATTAGTTTTATATAAGCATTTTCTTTTGGAAGAAAAAAAGTAAATTTTAAAAAATTATTATTCATAAAAATTTACTTTTATTGCTATCCACTTTTTGAAAGGCGGTATTTCAATTTTTAAATTTCCTTTTTCATCACTTAAAACTTCTTTTTCTTCAATTTTCCCTTTTTCTAAATTATAAAACTCAACTTTAAATTTCCCTGGTTTTTTATTTTTAAGAAAACAAATTAAATTACTATATTCGGAAAAATCTCCTCTTGTCATATCCTTCGTAATACTATAATCATATAAAAGAATACTTGAAAAAAATCTGTTCCCAGTTCCAATTGAAAAAATTTGATCTTTCCCCTCTCCTTCTACATTAATAATCTCAGTTTCAACTGGAGATTTTAATCTATCAATCCCTTTTATATACTCAGAAAAGATTTTATAAATATAATAAAGGTCAAATTCATCTATAAATCTATGCCACCAAAAAAGAGGGGTACCTGCAAATGGTAAATGAAAAGAAAACCATAAACCCATTATTATATCTCTTTTTAAATTTTCAAAACTACTTCCCATTGGTGTTCCACCATACTCTGAAATAAAGGTTGGTTTTTTAAAATAGGAATTAAAGGAATATATATTTTTAAAAAAAGTTGGGAGATTAGAACGACGGAAGTCATAATAACCATTTGTTATAGTATAATCAATAATATCTGAAAGAATTTTATTATCCACAAGAATTGTATAATGTGCAGTAACCATATGAGCAAAGGGGTCTATTTCATTTAAATATTCTTTCATCTCTTTATACCATTTTGTTATTTCCTCTCCAAGATAAAAATTATGCGAATCACCAACAAGATTTATTTCATTCAAAATTTCCCAAGAAAAAATATAAGGAGAATATCCCCATCTTGCAACAATATATCTCAACTTATTTTTTAATAATCTTTTTGCTCTTTCATTTGTGAAAAACTCATTTGGACTTTTTAAAAATCCGCCATTTTTTATATTATATGGATTATCTTGCCATTCTTGGTCACACCAGGTGCTTAACTGTCCGTGGTTTATAATTACAAGTTGAATATAAATATCGTTAATTTCAGCAAATTCAATAATCTTATCAATTTTCCATGCATTTCTTAAATTATAATAACCCACTCCTCTATAACCAGGTCTGTTCTCTTTCCATTCAAGTGCAGAAAACCAGGGAGCCATCCAAACCTCTGTAAAATTAATTCCATTTTCTTTCATTTTTTTAAAAATATATTCGTAATAAAATGTTCCATTGTCAGGGTCTACATTCTTCCTCATCATTTTTGCATATCTTTCATCTGTTGGAGAACGAATGTTGAAACCAACTGGATAAAAAAACTCACCACTTTTATATGAAAAAAATCTATTATCTGTTTTACTTACCTTTATGAATTTGTTTTTTGTCTCTATAGGTTCAACTATAAAATAATTTATATCAGTTTTTATCTCTTTATCATATTCTCTGAGACATACAAAAAATTTATATCTCCCTACCTTTTCAGGTGTAAATCTTATTTTCCAGTAAGGATATCCAACAGGAACTAAAATTTCTTCTCCATTTTCCAAAAATCTTTCATATTCCTGATAATAAAACCCAGGAATAGAAATGGTATTATCATCAGGGTCAATAAAAACACCTTTAACATCTATTTCTTCAGGGTCAAATGGATTTGAATATTTTTGAGGTAAAAAAAAAGAAATTTCAAATTTCTCAAACTGCAAAATTTTCTTTTTATTTGTTGAAATTTCAGGAAAAACCTTAAAACTCCCTTTTATTTCATCAATATAGATAGAACCTGTAAAATTAGTATTAAAAAATATTTTAATACCAATCTTCCTTATATTACAGATTGTCTTCTCTGACCATGGTTGAGAATGACCAATATTTTCCCAGAAAGTACTTTGTGGTTCAACATTTATTGTTATCTTGTTCCACTGGTCTTTCTTTAAAGAAAAAAGTGGTGTTTGGTACCATAACCATTCATTATCCTGTAAAAAAAAACAGATTTTAATATCATCTGGTGCTTCCTTAGGTATGTAAATATTAAATATAATGTTCTTGTATACTGAAAGGTCTTTAAAAAACTCTTTTTCAACAGAACCTTCTCCATAATTTTCAAGTTTAATTTCCAGAGACCTTTTTCCTCCAATATATTTTTCATTTGAAAAATTTACTTCTTTCACACAATTATTTTTTATAGGAGTAATTTTCCACAACTGTATATCTTCTTCAAAATTAAAAAATGTATTTTCTTTTGGGAAGTCAGTAGTAGAATACTGTGAAAATATAAAATTTACAAAAATAAAAAAACTTAAAAAAATTTTTTCTATCATATTTCAATCTCTATTCCTTTTAATGCAGATTCTCTTTCTTTCAATACTATTTCAAGAGAATTTCTTGCATCTTGTGGTGTAACTATCTGAAATGGCTTGTTATGAATTATGTGATCAATAAAATATCTTAATTCAAAAAAATAGCCACCTAAATCTTCTATATTCCCTTCTACACCATTGGCTTTCACTTTTTGGAAAATCGGTTTATCAATTTTCCCTGAAAATTCATAACAAACAAGTGATGGTGATTTATTAGAATTAAAATCAACAGTTGCTTTTTCAAATTTAGCAGTAAAACTCATTTCAAATGGAAAATTTGGTGGAAAATCAAAACAACCTTCTACTTCAGCGATTAATCCATTTTTGAATGTAAAAATAGTGAATACATGTGCATCAAGTCCATTTTTTTTAACAATTTTAGAATAAATTTTTTGTGGTCTTTCTTTAACAAGATATAGTAAAAAATCAGTGTCATGAATATGCAAATCTATCAGTGCTCCTCCAGACCTTCCCTGGTCTAAAAGCCAATCCTGCCATCCCCATGTTGGAATAGGCGAAACTCTTCTCATTGTGATTGCAAGTAAATTTCCATATTTTCCACTATCGTAAATATCTTTTAAATACTTATACTCTGGCCAAAATCTGATAACCTGTGCAACTGCAAATCTAACTCTATTTTTTTCACAAACCTCTATCATTTCATCTGCATCCTCTATAGTAAGGGCTATTGGTTTTTCACATATTATATCTTTTCCTGCTTCTGCTGCTTTTATGACATACTCTTTATGTAAAAAAGTAGGAAGACAAATATCTATTAAATTTACATCCTCTTTTTTTATAAGTTGGTCAGGGTCAAAATATGCAATAGTTTTGAATTTTGCAGCAAGAGATTTTGCTTTATCTCCTCTTATATCTGCAATTCCAACTATTTTTACATCAGGAAGTTGTGAGTAAACTGTGGCATGCATACTCCCCATAAAGCCGGCTCCAATTATTCCAACTTTTACCATTTTATCCTCCTCCTTTTAAATCTCTATTAATTTTTAGACAATCTTTATTTATTTTAGTTTAGTTTTTTTTATTTTAACATTATCATTGCAATTGTTAAATATATTCCTGTACCAACTATATCTGCAAGGGTTGTAATTAAAGGAGCACTTGCTGTTGCTGGGTCCTTTTTAAATTTTGTAAAAATAAATGGTAAAGCCATTCCCATTAAACATCCTACAATAACATTAACAACCATTGAAATAACAACAACTTTACATACTTGAAAACCACCTCTTAAAATACCCATAAAAGAAATTCCTAACCCCATTGTCAGTCCGAGTAATAAAGCGATAAAAATTTCCCTTCCAAACATTTTAAACCAGTCCTTAATTTTTATTTTCCCAAGAGCCATTGACCTTATTATTAATGTTGCTGACTGACTACCTGCATTTCCAGCAGTATCAACAAGAACAGGTAAAAAAGTAACAAGAACAACATATTTCGCAATCATCTCATTAAATTTATTTATAATACCACCAGTAAACAAATCCATAAAAAGTAGAATAATAAGCCATGAGATTCTACTTCTATAAAGGTCTCTTATTGGTGTTTTCAAAAGGTCTGTTATTAACTCAACACCTGCACTTTCAGGAGTTATACCAAAAATTTTTGTCATATCTTCAGTATGTTCCTGTTCTACTACATTTAAAACATCATCAACAGTAATTATTCCAAGGAGAATTCCTTCTTCATCTACAACAGGTAAAACAATGAGATCGTATTTCCTCATTAAATTTGCTGCTTCCTCCTGATCTTTATTTACCTCAATTGCAATAAAATTAAAGTCCATTATTTTTTCAACAATTTCGTCAGGATTAGAAAGTATAAGTTTACTTAATGAAATATCATCAAGTAATTTCCAGTTTTCATCTACAACATAAACTACATTTATTGTTTCAGCATTTTTCCCAAATTCTCTTATATGTTGGAATGCTTTTTCAATTGTCCAGTCCTTTTTTATTGCAACATAATCAGGCGTCATCAATCTTCCAACACTATTTTCAGGATAACCAAGAAGTTTTAATGCCTCTTTTCTATCCTGGGGAGACAATAAATTAAGTAATTTCTGAGTAATTTTCCCAGGCAATTCTTCAAATAAATCGGTTCTTTCATCTGGAGGGAGTTCTGAAAGAATATTTTTTATATGTTCATCTGTTAATTTTGAAATCAAATTTTCTTTTACAATAGGATTTAATTCATCAAAAACCTCTACCGAAAGTTTTTTAGGTAATAATCTAAATAATACAATCCTATTTTCTTCATCTAACTCCTCAAGAAGTTCCGCTATATCAGGAGCTGGCCATTCAACGATTGCTTCTTTTAAATTATACCAGTCCTTATTTTTTATTAATTCAATTATTTCTTTCTCCAACAACTTTTTTACAAATTTTTCTTCTGCCCCATTTTTTCCCTTCTTTTTTTAATATTATAGCAAATATTATGTATTATAACATATAAATAACCTTTTAGGGTATAATAAAAAGAAATGGAAAGATTTAAACTTATATCAAACTTTAAACCATCTGGAGACCAGCCAAAAGCAATTGAAAAACTTGTTAAAAATTTAGAAAAAGGTGAAAGACATCAAATTTTACTTGGGGTAACAGGAAGTGGAAAAACATTTACGATGGCAAATGTTATTGCTCAAGTCAATAAACCAACGCTTGTAATTTCACACAATAAAACACTTGCTGCACAACTATATAGCGAATTTAGAGAATTTTTTCCAGAAAATAAGGTAAGGTATTTTGTAAGTTATTATGATTATTATCAACCAGAAGCATATATACCAGAAACAGATACTTATATTGAAAAAGATGCATCTATTAATGAAGATATTGACAGATTACGATTGGCTGCAACAAGTGCAATTTTATCTTCAAGAGATGTAATTATAGTAGCAAGTGTTTCCTGTATCTATCCAATTGGAAGCCCTGAAGACCATAAAGCAATGATGCTACATTTATCAAAAAATCAGATAATAAACAGAAGATATATCCTTGAAAGGTTGATTGAAATTCAATATGAAAGAAATGATTTTGACTTGACAAGAGGAAAATTCAGAATAAGAGGAAATACTATAGAAATAATACCTTCTTATGAAGAAATTGGAGTAAGAATTTCAATAATAGGAGACAAAATAGTTAAATTACAAAGATTTGAACCACTTACAGGAAATATAATATGTGAAGATGAAGAGATCTATATTTATCCAGCAAAACATTTTGTAACTCCAAAAGATAAACTTCAAAGAGCAATTGAATCAATAAAAAAAGAACTTGAAGAAAGAATTGAATACTTTAGAAAAAATAATAAATTTCTTGAAGCAGAACGACTTGAAATGAGGACAAATTATGATCTTGAAATGTTATCTGAGGTTGGATACTGTCATGGTATAGAAAATTATAGTAGACACCTTTCTGGAAGATTACCTGGAGAAAGACCAGAAGTTTTACTTGATTATTTTCCAGATGACTATTTAATATTTATTGATGAATCACATGTAACAGTTCCACAGATAAGAGGAATGTATTTTGGAGACAGGTCAAGAAAGGAAACCCTCGTAGAATTTGGTTTTAGATTACCTTCTGCTCTTGATAATAGACCCTTAAAATTTGATGAATTTGAAAAAATGGTAAACCAGGTTATTTATGTTTCTGCTACTCCAGGTAAATATGAATTAAAAAAATGTGGAGTTGAAAAGATTGGAGAAACTTCACCTTTAATTGCAGAACAGATAATAAGACCAACTGGACTTGTTGACCCACCAATAATTGTAAAACCAACTTCAAATCAGATAAATGATTTAATTTCAAGGATAAAAGAAAGAATTAAAAAAGGTCAAAGAGTTCTTGTAATAACAATAAGTAAGCATCTTGCAGAAGAAATTGCTGATTATTTAAAGGATTTTAATATAAAGGTTCAGTATATACACTATGAAATAGATACACTTGAAAGAGTTGAAATTTTAAAAGGTTTAAGAGAAGCAAAATTTGATGTCCTTGTTGGAATAAATCTTTTAAGAGAAGGTCTTGACTTACCAGAAGTTTCTCTTGTTGCAATTTTAGATGCTGATAAGGAAGGATTTTTAAGGAGCGAAACTGCATTAATACAGATAGCAGGAAGAGCAGCAAGAAGTATAGATGGTGAAGTAATTATGTATGCTGATAAAATAACAGAAGCAATGAAATCTGCAATTGAAGAAACAGAAAGAAGAAGAAAAATACAAATGGAATATAATAGAATTCATAATATAACTCCAAAATCAATAGAAAAACCAATTTATAAAAGTTTAGTTGAAATACTTGGTGGAAAAAGTAGAATAAAGGAAAAGGAAGAGAAATTTAAA
Organism: Candidatus Omnitrophota bacterium; assembly: GCA_023818645.1. GTDB lineage: Bacteria > Ratteibacteria > UBA8468 > B48-G9 > JAFGKM01 > JAMWDI01. The sequence continues at coordinate 15,631 of JAMWCJ010000034.1, forward strand.
GAGGAGGAATATTATGGAAAAGACCTTATAAAAATAATAAGACATCTTGAAAGGAAGATGATGGCAGCAGCAAAATCACTTGATTTTGAGACAGCAATATATTATAGAGATAAAATAAAGAGATTGAAAGAGGAGAGATAAATGGAATTAATAGATAAAATTAAAAAAATGATTGAAAAAGTTGAAAAGTTTAAGGATAAAATTGGAAAGAATAAAATATTACAAAAAAATGTATGGGAAAATAAGAAGACCGAAATTCCAATAATATTAAATAAACAGGATATAGAGATTAAAAATTACCCTGATTTTAATTTAAAAGAGTCATTTTATAACCCAGAAAAAATGTTGTATATGCAACTTAAAGGAATAATAAATATTGTTTCAGAATATTCTGATGCTTGCCCTTCAGTAAGATTTAATTTTGGAACTGGTTTTATTCCTTCTATATTTGGACTTGAATCTGAAATATTTGAGGATAAAATGCCATGGCTTAAAAAACATCTATCAAAAGAAGAAATAAAAAAATTTAAATTTGACGATTTTGAAAAGATTGAAAATATGGGTCTTATGCAAAAAGTAAAAGAATATTTTGAAGTTTATAAAGAATATTTAACAGAAGATATAAAAATTTATTTGCCAGATACTCAAGGCCCATTTGATATTGTGCATCTTATAAGAGGTGATGAAATTTTTACAGATATTTATGATGATTTAGAATTTTTTAAATTTTTACTTGAAATTTCTACTTTTGTTTATATAAAGACCACAGAAAAACTAAAACAAATAATTGGTGAAGATTTTAAAAAAAGTTATCATGGTGGTTGTTATTATATTGAAAAAGGTGGAATAAGAATATGCGAAGATTCAACAACCTTACTTTCTCCAAAACATATTGAAATAGTTCTTAATTATACACAGAAATGTTTAAAATACTTTGGTGGTGGATGGGTTCATTTTTGTGGTAAGGCAGAGCACTTATTTAATATGGCTTGCGAAATCCCTGAATTAACAGGTATAAACTTTGGAAATCCAGAGAAATATGATTTTAATTATATTTTTAAAAAATTAAATGAAAAAAATAAAGTTTATTTAGGTAATGTTCCAAGAGAAAGAAGTGAAACATGGAAAGATTATTTAAAAAGAGTTTATGAAATTTGTGAGGGCAAAAATTTAATATTTATCTCAAGTTTAAAAGAAAATGAAAAAGTTGAAGAAGTTTATGAATACTGGAGGATTTTACAATAATGTCAATTTTTAGAATTTCAAAACCAGACCCAATTGAATATGAAAAAAGAGGTAATTTTAAAGAACTTATAAAACTTTTAAATTATAAAGATGACCAATATATAAGGTGGAAATCAGCAGAAATTCTTGGTAAATATAAAATTAAAGAAGCAGTTCCCTATCTTATAAAAAAACTTGATGACCCTGAATGGCGCGTTAGAGCAAAATCTTCAGAAGCACTTGGTAATATTGGAGACCCTTCAGCAGTAGAACCATTGCTTCAACACATAAATGATGAAAATTCAGAAGTCAGATGTTTAATTTGTTATTCTCTTGGAAAATTGAAAGATAAAAAAGCAACTTTAAAATTACTTGAAATGATAAAAGATAAAAACAGATTAGTTCAAAAAGCAGCAATTGAAGCAATTGGAGATATAGGAGATGAAAATGCTTTTGAAGAACTAATTAAAAATGCAAAAAATAAACCTCCTGACATAAAAGTTCTAATTGCAGAAACACTTGGAAAGATAGGAAAGAATTTAGTGAAAAGAATGATAAATTTGCTTGAGAAAACAGAAGATAGAGATATAAAATGGATAATAATAAAGGCACTTGGTAATATTGGAGACAAAGATGCAGGTCCTTCTTTAATGAAAAACCTTAATGATAATAATTATGAAATAAGAGAGGTCTGTGCAGAAGCAATTGGAAAAATAAAATATAATGAAGCAATTGATAATTTAATTGAGATGTTAAAAGATAATGAATGGATAGTAAGAAAAAAAGTAGTAGAAGCAATTGAAAGGATAGGGAATAAAAAATCTCTTCCATATTTATATGAACTTGAAAAAAATGAAAAAATTGATGATGTTCGTGTAAAAATAAGAGAAGCGATAAAAATTCTTGAATCAAAATAACTTTATCAATAGACGGAAGGAACTTTATATCCAGATGCTTTTAATATATCAAATAATAATTTTCTTTTTTCATCATATTCAGGTAGAAATATTTCCTTACAGTCAAGTATATTTTTTTCTTCATTAATAAGTTTCATAGAAAAAGCAAGACAACTATTTTCTCCACATTTTTTACAATTTTTCTTTGGAAGAAGTTTATATACATGTAGGACTTCAAGTTTATCCCTTCTTCTATAATCAGGTATTATTTTACCTTTATTTTCTTTACAATATTCAATCTTCTCTTTTATCCATTTTATTATTTCATTTGCATCTTTTTCATCATTTATCTTTCCAGCAGAAATCTTATTTGGATAAATTGTAATAATTCTTTCTTCTACTGTAATTGTTAAAGTTTTTCCATTATAATTATATATTGCTTTTGGTAAAATTGCGTTTAAATAAGGTAAAATTTCGCTTATATCTTCATCAATTTTTGCAACAAACCTTATTTTTTCAGGGTCAGCAAGGCATGGTAAAACTTTTTCAATTGTAATATTCATTTTTTTAATAATTCTTTTATCTCTTCTTTTGACGGAACTTTTCCCGCTAATACAACTTTTCCATCTATAACTATTGCTGGAGTAATTGTAACTTTATATTTTGGAAATTCTTTTATATCATAAAGATGAGAAACTTTTGCAGAAATTTTCAATTCATCCACTGCTTCCTTTACAACTTTTTCAACTGCTTGACATTTAGGACACCCTACTCCAACTATTAAAATTTCCATATTCCCTCCTTTTTCTTACCTTAAAATAAAGTTACCTGTAACCCATCCAACAATTGTTCCACAGATTATTATTGTTATAACATAGACAATCGCTTTTTTAACCCCAAAGACACGGGAAATGGCTATCCAGTTTGGCAAACTCAACCCAGGCCCTGTTAGAAGTAAAGCAAGAGCAGGTCCTTTTCCCATACCAAGTTTCATTAAAGTATCAACAAAAGGTGCTTCTGTTAAAGTTGCAAAGTATGTAGTCGCACCTATCAGTGTTGCAAAGAAAC
>JAMWCJ010000123.1 GCA_023818645.1 Candidatus Omnitrophota bacterium
TTTTTATTTTAACCAAGTTTTGGTATCACTATCCCAAACTTTGTCAACATGTGAAAATGGAATATTAAAGAATTCTTCTTCTATTGGGACATTTATTTTCACAGTTTCCTTATCTATAGACACCTTTACAGTCCGCAACAACTTTTCTTTCTTATAGGCAGATGAATAAATAACAATTGGAATTATAATATCATCAATTTTTAAAAATTCTTTTACTTCCATTTCTTCTCTAATTTCTTCTCCTATGAAAATTTCAGAAAAAATAGGGAAATAATTTAATTCTCTGGCCAAAAAGATTTTATAATTTTCAAAATTTTTATCGTCAAATTGACCTTGTTTTGTAAAATAAATATAAATCCCTTTATATTCTCCTCTTTGTCCTTCTTCAATTTTTTCAATATTTTTTAAGCGCTCTTTAATCAATTGTTGATTTTGAAAATAGTTTAAAGAAAAATAGTCTCCTTTTTTTAATAGAAAAGTAAATGGAAACAACAGAGGATTAGGTATAAAATAAGGGTTTATTTGTGGCAAAGATTTACTTATTGAAAGAACTCTTTTTTCTCCTGTTTCTAATAATTGATATTGTTCTCCGTTCCAACATACGATTTTGTGAACTTCTTTTTTTATAAATGGGTCAAAAAAGTACACTTCAATTCTATATTTATTCCCATTATTAATAAATTTATACTTTAAATTATGCTTTGATAGAGGAATAGCAGAAAAACTTTTATCTGAACTTGTCAAATGCATTTCCATATCCCCTTCAAATTGAACTGAAAAGAGTTTTTTAAAATATGATGAAATTTTATCAACTATTATCATCTGATCTTCTCCTAAAATGTAAATACAAAGGATAATAAAAAAATATATTAATAAAAACAAATTTTCTCTTTTTTTCATCAACATTTCTACCCCCTTTGTAAAATTTTCTCCTTATTTTAGATTTTACTTTGAAATATTTTACCTCTCAAATTTCTCTATCAACTTAAGTAACTTTTTTATTTTCCCCTCTAACAACAATTCTCTATTATTATATCTCCAGACATATTCTGCCAGGTAAAATGGTATCTTTTCTCTCATCATGTTCTCTATTGGTAGTATAATTTAACTTTTTATTTTTCAATAACCATAAAACTGTTCGTCAAGAAAATTTGAGTTTGAATACATATATTTTGTATTTCCATCTACATGCAAAACAATTGAAAAACTAATACCTCCAACCTGCTTATGGCGGAAATCAATACAGGACATATAATTATTTTTAGTAAAAAATGGACAAATATCTGGTTTCCCATCCATTATAAGAAAAGAATCTTCAGGATGGTTAAAATCAGACAGTTTTTTTTCTTCATAATGTCCGTTGTAAACATAATTTGTCCCTTTCCATATATGATTTTTATCAGAAGGGCAAGTAAATAAATTACTAACATTAGAAGGGTTCATATTGCCGATATAGGGTTCTAAAATTTCAAACCAATATTTTTTTGAAGTAGAAAGATATGGTGATAAAAGCCAACCATCGTAATCCTGACTATATGCATGTATAGCAACTCCTATTATTTTCAAATTACTTACACATATTGCCATTCTTACTGCTCTTCTTGCAGATACTACTTGCATCGAAAATATAGTTCCCAAAAATATTATTATTCCTGTTCCTATTATTAATTCAATTATTTTAATACTTCGTTGGATATTTTTCATTTTAATTATTCATTTAAATCTATTTATCCTCTGTAATTACCTTGTTATCTTTTATTTCAACACTTACTATCCCTTCACTCAGCCCTATTTCTTTCATTCTTTTCATTATAACTTCTGGAGGAACTGTCTTCCCTTTTTTATCATATTCATTTATAAATTCTATACATAATTTCGCATATTTTTCAAAAGAAGTGTTGGGGTAATTAGTAATTATTCTTTCAAAAATCTTTATGGCATCTTCATATTTCTTTAATTCCCAATAACAATTTGCTATACATTGTAAAGAATGTGGAATTTTGATACTCCAGTGATTTGGATATTCTTTTATCAATTTTTCATATTCATTTATTGCTTTTTCATAATCCTTTATAAAACGATGATATATATTTGCTTTTAAAAACTGTGCTTCACCAGCAAATTCAGTTTTAGGATATTCTTTTATTATTTCGTCATAAATATTTATTGCTAATAGCGGTTGCTTTTGATAAATATAACAATTGGCTATTTTTGTTTTTATCATAGTTACCTCTTGAGAAGTTGAGGCTAAATCTAAACATTTTTTATAAGTTTCTAATGATTCTTCATATCTTTTTTGTTTTTCATACAGACGTGCAATCGCCAATAAAACTATTTTCTTTTCAGAAATTTCTTTTGAATTTTCATAAGTTTTTTGGTAAAACGCAAATGCTTTCTCAATATTTCCTTCATTCTCATATTTTTTCGCCTCTTCCAATCATTGCCATTGGTATCTTTCAACACAGTTTTTCCAGGCATGAATATGAAACTGTAAAGGGTTTCCTTTAATATCAAAGACACTTTCAGCATCAATTGTAAAACTACCTAATTTATAAATGTCTATTGTAATGTCATCACTACCTGAATCATCAGATTTTACTACTAAGACACTTGCATTAAACATACCTGGGTTATTATAGGTATGAGAAGTGTAAGGAACATAAGTACTACATTCCGAACCATCACCAAATGTCCAATAAAAAGTGGCATTTTCTAAATTACACACTGAGTTTACAGAAAAAGAAATAGTACAACCTATACAGGATTCTTTTGGATTAGCATCAAAAGTGACAGGTATTGTAGTTGAACTGGATTTATATAAAAAAAACAACATGATATAACCAACTGACAAAGAAAATTTAATTATTCTGTACATTTTGACTCCTTTTAAAGATGATATGAAAGTCAAATATTTTAAAATAGATAATTAACAACTTCTTCCCTTCAAACCATAACTTTTTTATAAAAGTTGATAAAAAATTTTTGTCAATATCATCATTCACTGAACCATACCATAAAATAAAAAGTTAAAAAATTAATGTTTTGTAAAAAGAATGGAATGATTGGTAATTGGTTAGGAAATTTATAATTTTTTAGATTTTCATAATCTTTTTCTTTTTATATGATTGATATGCTTTTTCTGTAACTTCAAGGATATGTAAGGCATTCTCCCAGTTGTTTATTTCTGGTTCTTTCCCTTTTAAGATACAATCTGCAAAATATTCTGTCTCTGCTGTATATGGATTTATTTTTTCAAATTCAATCTCTTTAAATTCTCTTATAACATCTTTGCTTTGAGTTGCATCATATCCAGTTTCTCCAAGTCCAAAAATCCCTTCCATTTTTCCACCAGTACTCTGTCCTATTGTTCCTTCTGTTAAAATTGCTCCTTTAGTCCCATATATCTCCAATCTTGTTTTACTTGCTTCATCTGGAATACAGAAAAAACAATCAATAGTTGCATGGGTTCCTTTTGAAAATTCAATTAATGTTGTTGAAGAATCCTCCACTTTATATTTATGAACCTGAGTGTTTACAATGGCAGAAATGTATTTGATTTTATCATTTATAAAATATTCAAGAAGGTCATATAAATGGGTTGCCATATCTATTAAACTACCGCCTCCACCTTTACTTAGAATCTGCCTCCATGCACCTTCAATTGGTGGATACCAGCAGGAAAGTTGTGCTCTCATATATACAACTTTTCCAAGTTTTCCTTCTTTAATCAATTCTTTTATTTTTTTGTGTGCTCCATGAAACTTCATCATATATCCTTCTTGGAGAAAAACTTTATTCTTTTTACAGATACCAACTGCCTCCTTCCCTTCTTTTAAGTTTTTACATAATGGTTTTTCACATAATATATGCTTCCCATTTTCAG
>JAMWCJ010000035.1 GCA_023818645.1 Candidatus Omnitrophota bacterium
AGCGTCTCGTTCATAATGGTTTTTTTGTCTTAATATATGATCCATTTGACCAAGGGGAAAGGAGCCAGTACTATTTATTGTCTAAAAATTTACCTATTAGAAATAATTGCTGTTTTGCCCATAATATGATAGGGAAACAGATGAATCTTATTGGAGAATTTTTTGGTTCATATAGATTATGGGATGGAATAAGAGCAATTGATTATATTACAACAAGACAGGAATGGGATAAGAATTTTATTGGGATAACGGGAAATTCAGGAGGTGGAACATTAACAACATGGTTATGGCCAATTGATCAGAGGTTAACTGTTGCTGCTCCAGATTGTTTTGTAACTCCTTTACTTTATAATCTTGAAAATGAATTGCCTCAGGATAGTGAACAATATCCTCCAGGGATTCTTGGTGAAGGAATTGAAATTTCTGATTTTTTTATCTCTCGCGTACCATCTCCTTTAATTCTACTTGGACAAAAATATGATTACTTTGACATAAGAGGTTTTAAAGAAATATGTGATGAACTTCAATTATTTTATAGAATTTTTAATAAAGAGGGGAATTTTGAATATTTTATTGGGAATAATACTCATGGATATCATTCAGAAGCACAGAAAGCAATGGTTTTATTTTTCTGTAAAATTGCAGGAAAAGAAGTTTTTAATTTAGAACCCGAAATAAATATAGAAAAGGAAGAAACATTATTCTGTACAAAAAAAGGAAATGTTATTTTAGAGGGTTCAAAGCCACTTTATAAAATTATAAAAGAGAAAGCGGATAAGATAATTATAAATAGAAAAAAGTTAAGTGAAAATGATTTAAAAAGTCAGTTAATGAAAATTCTCAATATCCCTGAAAATATAGAAGTACCACATTTTAGAGTTTTGCGTCCTGTTTCAATTAAAAAAGAACCAATTGGTAGATATGGTGTTGAAACAGAGGAAAATATTTGGGTAATTTTGAAAAAGAAAAAAGCAGATAGACCCTATTTTCTTGAAGTTGAAGAAGAAATTAATCTTTACATTCCTGATATTTCTTCAGAAGATGAGATGAAGGAAAATCCAAGTCAAACAACCAATAATTTTTTTGTAGATGTAAGAGGACTTGGAGAATCAATGCCTGAAAGTAAAAAAACTTTCTTCCACCCTTATAGATATGATTATATGTTTGATGGATTTTATACTTTGTTTGGAGAAAGTTATCTTGGCAAGAGAGTTTATGATGTGCTTTCTGTAATAAAATTATTAAACCATTTAGGTTGTAAAAGAATAAATTTATTTGGAAATTGTCAAGGAGCAATTATATCTATCTTTGTATGTTTATTTTCTGATTTAATAAAAAGTTGTTCATTAAAAAAATTACCTTTATCTTTTTACTCACTTATAAAAAAACCTTATGTTAAACTTCCTTCGGTAAATTTTGTTAAAGGGATTTTAAAAATAACAGATATAGACGAGATTCTGGAAATTATTAGTGAGAAGATTGAGATTCAAAAATTTTAAAACAATTAAATGATTTCTTATAATTTTTTTCTTGCTAAAAGATTTATTGGAAGTAAAAAAGAAGATAGGTTTTTATGGTTTATAAGTTTTTTCACAGTTCTTGGTATTTCAATAGGAGTTATTGCATTACTTCTTGTCATAGGAGTTATGAATGGTTTTTCAAATGACCTTAAAAGAAAAATTATAGGAGCAAATCCTTTAATAACTATTGAAGGGAAACCTTATATCTACAATTATGAAGAAATAATTCAGAAAATAAAGAATGTTCCTGAGATTAAAGGTGCATCCCCTTATATAATGTCACAAGTAATTTATAAGTCAAATAAATATATTATTGGAGGGATTATTAAAGGGATTGATCCAGAAAGAGAACAGAAAGTTACAAATATTAAGGATTTTATTAAAAAGGGAAATTTTTGGGATATTGAGAATGGAATTATACTTGGGAAAGAACTTGCAAATGAACTTGGAGTTGAGATAAATGATTTTATATCTGTTATTTTAGGACTTATTCCCCGCGAAAGAATTTTTAAAGTTGTGGGTATTGTTGAATATGGTGTTTATAGTTTTGATGTAAGTATGGGTTTTCTCTCTCTGAAAAATTTGATGAAGATTTATGGAGTTGACAGAGTTCATGGGATTGGTATAAAAATTAATGATATATACAGAACACCGATTGTTTCAAAAGAGATAAAAAAAGTTATAAATGAACAATACAATGTTTCAACATGGATAGAAAAAAATAAAATTCTTTTTTCAGCTATAGCACTTGAAAAAAAGGCAATGGCAATTATTTTAAGTTTGATAGTTTTAGTTGCTTCTTTTAATATCCTTTCAACATTAATGATATCTGTTTATAGAAAGGTAAAAGAAATAGGTATTTTAAAAGCGATTGGTTTAACATCAGGAGAGATAAAAAAGATTTTTCTTTATCAGGGGATATATCTTGGAATTAAAGGTTTGATTTTTGGAGTAATTTTTGGCTTTATAATCGCGGGTTTACTTAAAAAATACAATTTTATAAATATTCCTGAATTTGTTTATGATATATCTAAATTACCAATTGAAATTACTCTTTTTGATACAATTTGGATTTTTTTACTTGTAATTTTTGTTAGTTGTGTTGCAAGTATTTATCCAGCTCAACGAGCATCAAAACTTAATCCAGCAGAGGCAATAAGAAATGAATAAAATAAAAGGAGAAAGATTAACCAAAAATTATAATGGAGTAATTGGAATAAAAGAAGTTGACATAGAAGTAGAAAAAGGAGAAATAGTTGTTATAGTTGGACCATCTGGTTCAGGAAAAACAACTTTATTAAATTTACTTGCTTTGATTGATAGACCAACTGAAGGTAAAGTTTATATTGACGATTTAGATACTGAAAATTTATCAGAATTACAAATTGCTAAAATAAGAAATGAAAAATTTGGATTTATTTTTCAATTTTTCCATTTAATTCCAGAATTAAAAATTATAGAGAATGTTGTTTTACCTTTATGGATAAAAGAAAAACAATTTAAAACTGAATTTTTAAAGGAGGGCGAAAAGTTTCTTTCTGCTTTTGGGATTCTTGATAAAAAAGATACTTATCCATCTAAATTATCAGGTGGACAATTACAGCGAGTAGCAATATGTAGAAGTTTAATATGTCAGCCAGAGATCATCTTTGCTGATGAACCAACTGGAAATATTGATAACGAAACTGCTAAAATTTTTTTTGAATTTATGAAGAATTTTAATCAAGAAAAGAAAGTAACTTTTGTAATAGCAACACATAATGAAAAATTTTTACAATTTGCTTCAAAAGTAGTATATTTAATTGAAGGTAAAATTAAAAAAATTGAAAAAAGGAGATAGAGATGGGATTGATATATCTTGATGGAAAGTTTGTTGATGAAAGTCAAGCAAAAATTTCTGTCTTTGACCATGGACTCTTATACGGAGATGGTGTATTTGAAGGATTAAGGAGTTATAATGGGAAAATTTTTAAACTTGATGAACATATTCTTCGTCTTTATAAATCTGCAAAAGCAATATATCTTGAAATTCCAATGAAATTTGAAGAACTAAAAAAAACTGTTATAGAGACGGTAAGAAAAAATAACTTAAAGGATAGTTATATAAGAGTTGTTGTTACAAGAGGAGTTGGGGATCTTGGACTTGACCCGAGAAAATGTAAAAAACCGACAATTTTTATTATCGCAAGTAAAATTCAACTATATCCAGAATCTTTTTATGAAAAGGGTATTGATGTTATAACAGTCGCAACAAGAAGAAACTTTAATGAATCAATAAATCCAGCGATAAAATCATTAAATTATTTAAATAATATTCTTGCAAAAATTGAAGCAAACAATGCTGGTGCCACAGAAGGTTTAATTTTAAACCAGTTTGGATATATAAGTGAATGTACAGGAGAAAATGTTTTTATTGTTAAAGAGAATAATTTAATAACTCCACCAATTTCATCAGGAGTACTTGAAGGAATAACAAGAAAGGTAGTTATAAATATAGGAGAAAATATTGGTTTGAAAGTAAAAGAAGAAGATATTACAAGGTATGATATATATACATGTGATGAATGTTTTCTCACAGGAACTGCAGCAGAGATTGTTCCTGTGGTAGTTGTTGATAAGAGGATTATAGGTGATGGGAAACCAGGAAAAATTACTTTAAAAATAAGAGAAGAATTTCGCCTTCTTACAGAAATAGAAGGAACTCCTGTTTATGAGTAAGTGTTTTGTATGTAAAAGTGTAAGTGATATATCTATAAAGTTTAAAGGCAAAAAAAATAAAAGATATGTATTTAATTTTTGTAAAAATTGTTGGGAGAGGTATAATTTATCTTTTTCTTTTAAAAAAAACAATAAAAAAGAATCCAGTTGCCCTGTCTGTGGTTATACAATAAATGATTTTAAAGAATATAGATTCCTTGGATGTGATTTCTGCTATGAATATTTTTTTAAAGAAGTTTTAAATTATATGAAAAAAATCCATACAAATATATTATACAAAGGCAAATACCCAAGAAGGTTTAAAAAAGAAGAAAAATTTAAAAAAGTTCTTCTTTTAAAAGGTTTAATAGATGAAATAACTATAAATGGAAAGCACAAGTAAATTTCTTAAATGGGATATAATTGAAAAAGAAACAGGATGGGTTTATTCAAAATTGATAGATGATGTAGTAATAACTTCAAGGGTTAGAATTGCGAGAAACTTAAAGGGATATCCTTTTCCACACAATATGACACTTGAGACAAGTAAAAAAATTGAAGAAATTTTAATTAAGTTTTTTTTAAAATTACCATATGAGAAAATCTTTGTTATAAATATTTCCTCTTTAAATGAAAAACAGAAAAATTCTCTTATTAAAAAACACATCATAAGCAAAGAATTTTCAGAAAATGAACTCTGTAGTAAGATTATAATAATACCAGAGAAGAAAACAAGTATAATGATAAATGAAGAAGACCATTTAAGAATTCAGGTTATTTTCCCAGGATTTAATTTAAAAAAATGTTTGAAAGTTATAGATGAAATAGACGATTACATAGATAAAGAACTGGATTATGCTTTTTCACCTAATTTTGGTTATTTAACTGCTTGTCCAACAAATACAGGAACAGGATTAAGGAGTTCTGTTCTTATTCATATCCCTGGAATTAGATTTTTTAAAAAAGATAAAATAATTTTTAAAAATATTCAAAGCATTGGAATTACAATAAGAGGTTTTTATGGCGAGGGAAGTTTGCCTTTTGGAAGTATGTTTCAGATTTCTTCAACAGAGACAACTGGTAAAACAGAAAATGAGATTATTGAAGAACTTGAAAGTGTGATAAAATTGATTATAGAAGAAGAAAAAAATTGTGTTGAAAAAATAAAAAAAGATAAAAATTTGAAGAAAAAAATTGGAGAGAAAATTATGAAAATTTTAAAACCAGAAAAAACGAATGGACAATTTACTGATCTGTATTCCTTACTCTCACTTTCTTATGTATGTGGTATTTTAGATATTGAAAAAAAGGAATTAAGAAATTTGTTTTTTTATCTTCTTGAAAATATTGAAAAAAATAAAAACTATATTTTTAATGGGAAAAATGGTAAAATATTAAAAAGAGAAATATGGGAGCGATTAAATGTTTGAAAGATTTACAAAAAGAGTAAAAGTAATTCTTGATATGGCACGAAGAGAAGCACTTAAATATGGACATAATAAAGTTGAACCAGAACATATTTTACTTGCAATGCTTGAGGAGGGTGGAGGTGTTGGAATAGCAGTGTTGAATTATCTTGGAGTTGAAACTGATAGATTAAAATATGAATTGGGGAAAGTTATTAAAAGAGGAATCCCTTTTTATAGCGGAGAACTACCTTTAAGCACAACTTCAAAAAGAGTTCTTGAATATTCTATTAGAGAGGCACAGGCATTCGGTCATTCATATATTGGCAGTGAACATCTTTTGTTGGGAATTTTACTTGAATCAGAATCAATTCCTGCACAGATTTTAAGGAGATTTGGAGTTACAGTTGATAAAGCAAGAAATATTTTAGAAGAAATTTTGAAAGATTTAGAATCAGGGGTTACTCCATTTTTAACTGAAGAAAAAGAGGAACATTACGAAAAGGAACCATTTCATAAAACATCAACAACATATAAAAAACAAAAAACACCTACACTTGATATTTTTGGAAGGGACTTAACGAAACTGGCAGTTGAAGGGAAACTTGATCCAGTTATAGGTAGAGAGAGAGAGATTGAAAGAGTTATTCAAATTTTGTGCAGAAGGAAAAAGAATAATCCTGTTTTACTTGGAGAACCAGGGGTTGGGAAAACTGCTATCGTTGAAGGTCTTGCACAACAAATTGCTTTTGGTAAAGTCCCTGAAATATTGAAAGACAGAAGAATTGTTATGATTGATTTACCATCAATGGTTGCAGGGACTAAATATAGAGGAGAATTTGAGCAGAGAGTTAAAGTTGTTCTTGATGAAATAAGGAATTCAGGTAATGTTATAATTTTTATTGATGAGATCCATACACTTGTTGGAGCAGGCGGAGCTGAAGGAGCAATTGATGCATCAAATATTTTAAAGCCTGTTCTCTCAAGAGGTGAAATTCAATGTATTGGTGCGACAACTCTTGATGAATATAGAAGATATATTGAAAAAGATGGAGCCCTTGAAAGGAGATTCCAGCCAATTATGGTTAATCCACCAACAGTTGAAGAGACAATAGAAATTTTGAAAGGGTTAAGAGAAAAGTACGAGTCACACCATAAAATAAAGATTTCAGATGAGGCGATAGAAGCAGCTGCAAAATTGAGCGACAGATTTATTTCAGATAGATTTTTACCTGATAAAGCAATAGACCTTATAGATGAAGCAGCAAGCCAAAAAAGATTGAAACTTTATAAGGAACCACAAGAAATAATAAAACTTCAGAAAGAGGTTGAACTGCTTGAGAAAGAAAAAGAAAAAGCATTAAAGGAACAAGACCAGGAGCTATTGATATCTATAAGGGATAAAGAAAGAGAACTTAAAAATAAAATTGATTATTTAAAAGAAAATCTAATGAATTTAATTCCAAATGAAAAAAAGATATTAACAAAGGAAAATATTGCTGAAGTTGTTTCTCAGTGGACAGGAATTCCTGTTTCTCAACTCTGCAAGGAAGAAAAAGAAAAGTTACTTGAGATGGAAAATTATTTACATAAAATTGTTGTGGGTCAGGATGAGGCGATTGAAAAGATAAGCAAATCAGTAAGAAGGTCAAGAGCGGGTTTAAAAGATATAAGAAAACCTATTGGTAGTTTTCTTTTTCTTGGACCAACTGGAGTTGGGAAAACACTTCTTGCAAGAGCATTGGCTGAATTTTTATTTGGAGATGAAGATGCACTAATACAAATTGATATGTCTGAATATATGGAAAAATTTTCTATAAGTCGTTTGATAGGTGCACCCCCTGGATACATTGGGTATGAAGAGGGTGGACAATTAACTGAAAAAGTGAGAAGGAGACCTTATTCAGTTATACTTTTTGATGAAATTGAAAAGGCACATCCTGATGTATTTAATCTCCTTCTTCAAATACTTGAAGATGGACGTCTCACTGATAGTTTTGGGAGAGCTGTAAGTTTTAAAAATACTGTTATAATTATGACTTCAAACATAGGAACAGAAATACTTAAAAATAAATCTGTTATTGGATTTTTAACTCCAGAGGAAAAAACATCCTTTGAAAATTCAAAAAATGAAATTATTGAAAAAGTTAAAAAAACATTTAGACCAGAATTTTTAAACCGTCTTGACGATATAATAATATTCCATCCATTAACACAGGAACATCTTCTAAAGATTGTTGAAATTGAAGTTGGAAAAGTTAGAGAAAGGTTGAAAGAATTAAAAGTCAATCTAATTGTAACAGATGAAGCAAAGAAATTTTTAGTAGAAAAAGGGACAAATCCTGAATTTGGTGCAAGACCTTTAAAAAGGGCTATTTCAAGATATGTAGAAGACCCTTTATCAGAAGAAATTTTAAAAGGTAATTTTATTGAAGGGGATGATATTATTGTTGATAAAAAAGAGAATTTTCTTGTTTTCAAAAAAAAAGAAGGAGATTCTATTGAAAATAAAGAAAAGCCTGTTAGTATTTCTCATTCTTAATCTTTACCTCTTTTCAACCCCTGTTTTAAAAGTTTCTATTATAGGCAATAAAAATGTTTCAGTAGATAAAATACTTACTATTATTAAAACAAAGGGAGGGATAGAGTTTGATGAAAATGTTTTAAAAGACGATATTACTAATCTTATTAAAACAGGATATTTTAAAAGTGTAGATTATAAAATTGAGCAAATGGAAAATGGAATAGGAATTATTATTCAGGTTAAAGAAAATCCTGTAATTGAAAAAATTATTTTTCAAGGCAATAGAGCATTAAAGACAAAAAAATTGAAAGATATTTTTACTCTGAAGGAAGGAGAAATTCTTAATGAAGAAAAAATTATTGAAGGAATTGAAAAAATAAAAGAAAATTACTATAAATTGGGATATTATGCAAGTGAAATTGATTATTTAATTGAAGGCGAGGAGAGTTGTATTCTAAAAATAAACATAATAGAAGAAGGCAAAAAGTATGTAATTGAAATTTTATTTAATGGGAATAAAACATTTCCTGAAAAAAGGTTGAAAGGTTTAATGAAACTAAAAGAAAGGAAAATGCCATTTAGAAGAGGAACCTATAAAAAAGATGTTTTAGATGATGATATTAAAAAGATTAAGGATTTTTATAATGAAAATGGATTTATTGAAGTAAAAGTAGAAAAAGAAGTTAAATACAGTGAAAAAGGGATTATTATAAATGTTTTTATAGATGAAGGTAAGAGATACTTTACAGGAGAAATTGAATTTACAGGTGATTTAATTTTTGATCAAGAAATTTTGGAAAAACAAATTTTGCTTAAAAGAGGGGATGTTTTTAATGTTAAAAAAAACCAAGAAACAATCAAAAATATTTATAAACTTTATGCAGGTGAGGGATATATAAAATGTAATGTTGATTTTATCCCTGAGATTAGAGGAGATTCAATAAACATAACATATTCAATTAACCCTGGGAGTATCTATTATACAGAAGAAGTTAAAATAAAAGGAAACAGAATTACAAAAGATAAAGTAATAAGAAGAGAAATTAAACTTGAACCAGGAGATAAAATAATAGAGGATAAAATTAGAAAGAGTTTTAATAATTTAAGAGATACCAATTACTTTGAAAATGTTTCTATATATCCTGAGTTTTTAGAAGAAGGGAAAGCCAATATTGTTGTTGATGTTAAAGAAAGAGAAAGGACAGGGTATTTTTTAATTGGTGGAGGGTATAGTAGTAGTGAGAAATTTGTTGGAATGGTAAGCATTCACCAGATCAACTTTGATATTGCAAATCCCCCAAGATTTACAGGAGGTGGACAAAATATCTCTTTATCATTTGAAATTGGAACAATTACAAAAAATTATAAATTCAGTTTTACAGAACCCTATTTTTTAGATAGACCTGTATATTTGGGACCCGATATATACAGATATGAATTAAACTGGTATGATTGGGATACAACTTCTACAGGTTTTGATTTACGAATAGGAAGAAGATGGGAAAATTTTAACCTTGGCTTTAAATTAATGAGTGAAAATGTTATACTCTCAAATGTAGAAATTCCTTCTCTTAAAGGACAGGAAGGAAAAAGAAGGAAAAATGGTATTACAACATATTTAATCTATTCTAATCTTGACAGTGAAATGTTTCCTACAAAAGGAGATAAAGTTAGATTTTCTTTAGAATATGCTGGACTTGGAGGTGACCTTAATTTTTTAAAACCGACAATTGAAAATAATTTTTATTATCCATTTAAAAATTTTATTTTTCACAGTAGAACACTTTTGGGATATATAAATAAGAATCTTGATGAAATTCCAGTTTATGAGAGATTTTTTGGAGGAGGGATTGGAACAGTGAGAGGTTATGAGGAAAGGAGTTTAGGACCAAAAGAAGATGGACATTGTCTTGGAGGAAAATTTATATTTGCACAAAATTTTGAAATGATGTATCCTTTATATAAAGATGTTTTGTATGGAATTGGATTTTTTGATATTGGTAATGTATATCAAGATTGGAGTTTAAGTAATTTGAAAAAAAGTATAGGTGCAGGAATAAAATTAAATGTTCCATTTTTTGGTGCGCCTTTAGAAATATATTATGGATATGCTCTTGACGCTGAACCAGGAGAACCAAAAGGTAGAGTACATATAGGAATGAGTTTTGGATTTTAAAAAAGAAAGGAGGAAAATAAAGTGAAAAAGATTTTGTTTTTTTTAAGTTTTATGAGTATTTGTTTACTGGCACAAAATAGTAAGATTGGGTATATTGACATTAAGAAAGTTTTTGATAATTATGAGGAAGCAAAAAAGACAGAGGCAAATTTTAAAAAGGAAGTTGATGAAGCTCAGAAAGATTTGGATAAACTGGAGGGAGAGGTAAAGAAAATGCAGGAAGATTATGAAAAAAAGAAAAATATGATGAAACCAGAAGAACAAACAAAAAAAGAGAATGAATTAAAAGGGAAAATACAGGAATTATCAAAAAAATATTTAGAAACAAAACAAAGATTAGATGAAAGAGGGAAAACTTTAGAAAATCAAATTTTTGAAAATATTAAAAAAGCAATAAGTGAGTATGCAAAAAAGAATGGATATTCTATAGTAGTTGACTCAAGGATGATTCTTTACGGAGAAGATGCAGTAGATTTAACCGAAGAAATCATTAAAATTCTTAACAAAAAATGAGGATGAAAGTTAAAGAAGTTGCAAAATTAATTGATGGGGAAGTTATAGGTGATGAAAATATAGTTATTACGGGTGTTTCCGGAATTAAAGAAGCAAAACCTGGAGATTTAACTTTTATAGCAAATAAGAAATATAAAAATTTACTTTACACAACGAAAGCATCTGCTATAATAGTTGGTCGTGATATAACCAATTCTGTGAATGCAACTTTAATTCAGGTAGATAACCCATCAATTGCTTTTGCGAAAATTATGTCTTTTGTAGGTCCTGAACCGATCGTTTTTCCACCTGGGATACATCCAACTGCAATAATAGGAAAGAATGTTTCTCTTGGCAAAGATGTATCAATTCAACCATATGTTGTAATAGAAGATTATGTAAAAATTGGTGATAAAACTGTAATTGGTGCAGGTGTTTATATAGGACATTATACAGAAATTGGTAATGAATGTTTGATCTATCCTAAAGTTGTTATAAGAGAGAGAATTAAAATAGGGAATAGGGTTATTATTCATCCAGGGACAGTTATAGGAGGAGATGGTTTTGGTTTTGCTACTGTCAAAGGAGTTCATCATAAAATCCCACAAATAGGGACTGTTGAAATTGGAGATGATGTGGAAATTGGTTCAAATGTAACAATTGATAGAGCAAGATTTGATAAGACATACATAGGAAATGGAGTAAAAATTGATAATCTTGTTCAGATTGCCCATAATGTGTACATAGGAGATAACTCAATTATTGTGGCTCAAGTTGGTATTTCTGGTAGTACTGTAATAGGAAAGAATGTAATAATTGCAGGACAGGCAGGAATAATAGGTCATATAACAGTTGGAGATAATTCTGTTATAGGTGGTAAGGCAGGAGTTACTAAAAATGTCCCTCCAAATACTCATGTCACAGGTTTTCCAGCAAGAGAAAAATGGGAGGATATGAGATTTCATGCATATATAAGGAAACTTCCTGAGTTGCTCGAAAAAATCAAACAACTTGAAGAAAAGATAGAAAAATTAGAAAAGAAAGATGGATAAAAAATTACAGAAAACAATTGAGAAAGAAGTAATAATTGAAGGGATTGGACTTCACACAGGAGAAAAAAGTAGAATTGTTTTAAAACCTGTATCTCCAAATACAGGAATTATATTTATAAGAAAAGATTTAGAGAATACAGAACCAATAAAAGTTGATATAGAAAATCTTCTTGATACAAATAAGTTTCCAAGAAGGACTTCTATTGGTAATGAGAAAACTCAAATTCATACAATAGAACACTTACTTTCTGCGATTTATGCTATGGAGATTGACAATATTTTTGTTGAAATTTATGGAAGTGAATGTCCTGGCCTTGATGGGAGTTCCTATGAATTTGTTGAGTTGATAAAAAAAGCAGGTATAAGAGAATATACAGAAGAGAAAGAAGTATTTTATCTGAAAGAACCGATTTATATTTCTGAAAATAATTCCTATATAATTGCTCTACCGGATAAACAATTTAAAATCTCATATACACTTGATTATCCTAATACATTTATAAATTCTCAATTTGCATCTTTTATTATTACTCCTGAAATTTATGAAAAAGAAATATCTCCTGCAAGAACTTTTTGTTTGAAAGAAGAAATAGAGGTATTGAGGAATATGGGACTTGGTAAGGGTTCAACATATCAAAATACTCTTATTATTGATAAAAATAAAGTTATAAATAATGAATTCAGATTTCAAGATGAGCCAGTGAGACATAAAATTTTAGATTTAATTGGAGATATTGCTTTACTTGGTAAATATTTTGTTGCTCATATAATTGGAATTAAAAGTGGTCATTCAATAAATACAAAATTGATAAAGAAGATAAAAGAACTTATTAAAAGGGAAAAAATCAGTGGGGTTGGTTCTCCTGTTTATACTTCAATTTCAACTAATCAACTTGAGATTGAGGATATACAAAAAATAATTCCTCACAGATATCCTTTTTTGCTTGTTGATAAAATAATAGAAATTAATGAAAATAGGGCAATTGGTATAAAAAATATTACTGCAAATGAATGGTTTTTTGAAGGGCATTTCCCTGGAAAACCAGTCATGCCAGGAGTTTTAATAATTGAAGCAATGGCACAGGTTGGTGGAGTTTTAATGTTAAACAAGGAAGAAAATAAAGGTAAACTTGCCTATTTTATGAGTGTTGATAGAGTAAAATTTAGAAAAACAGTAAGGCCTGGAGACCAGTTATTAATTGAAGTTGAGGTTGTTAAACTGAAAAGTAAAGTGGGTCAGATTCAAGGTAAATCATATGTAGACGGTAAACTTGCAGCAGAGGCACTTTTAATGTTTACTATTGTTGAGCCATAAAATGAGAAAGATCCATCCTACAGCAGTTATATCACCTGAGGTTGAAATAGGCGAAGATGTTGAAATAGGTCCTTATGCAGTTATTGAAGGAAATGTTAAGATTGGTTGTAATTGTAAAATAGGTCCATTTGTTCATATCCAGGGTTATACAGAAATAGGAGAAAATACAAGAATTTTTACTGGAGCAATAATAGGTAGTATTCCACAAGACCTTAAATATAAAGGGGAGATTACATATTTAAGAATAGGTAAAAATAATACAATTAGAGAATTTGTAACTATAAACCCAGGAACCTCAAAAGGAGAAGAAACTAAAATCGGGGATAATAACTTAATAATGGCTTACTGTCATATTGCACATAATTGTGTAATAAAAAATAATGTTATTATGGCAAACTATGCTGCTTTAGCAGGCCATGTAG
Source organism: Candidatus Omnitrophota bacterium (assembly GCA_023818645.1). Lineage (GTDB taxonomy): Bacteria > Ratteibacteria > UBA8468 > B48-G9 > JAFGKM01 > JAMWDI01. The sequence continues at coordinate 13,605 of JAMWCJ010000035.1, forward strand.
TAGTTGAAGATTATGCTATTATTGGAGGTCTTTCTGGAGTACATCAATTCTGTAAAATTGGAAAGCACTCAATAATTGGTGGGACTTCAAAAGTTACGATGGATATACTACCCTATGTTATAGCAGATGGACATCCTGCAAGACCTTATGGAATAAATGTTATTGGACTGAAAAGAAGAAATTTTTCAAAAGAGAAAATAGAGATTTTGGAAAATGCATATAAGATTATTTTCAGGTCTGGCTTGAATACTTCTGAAGCATTAAAAAAACTTGAACAGATGAATAGTTATCCAGAGATACAGGATATAATTGAATTTATAAAGTCATCAGAGAGAGGAATAGCAAGAGAAAGAGGTAAATGAAAAAAAATCTTGCAATTTTAATAAGTGATGATTTTTTTTCGGAATATTCATTCTTAAAACTAAAAGAAAAATATAATCTTTTTCCATTCTCTTTTTACAAATCAGAAAAATTCAATGCATATGTTGTAAGAGATGCAAATTTTTATTCATTTTTTGACTTTGCAAAAAAAAATAAAATTGAATTTATTTTTTTTGCAGGAAAAGTTAAAGGAAATTTACCTTTTGAAAATTTACATTCAACAGCAAAAGATTTTCTATCTCAAATAGGAAGATTAAAACCTGAAGAAATTATGAAAAAAATTGCTGATTTTTTAGATTCACATGGATTAAAGGTACTCTCTCAAACAGAAGTTTTTAAAGAGGATCTTGCTGAGAAGAAAGTTTATACTTTTCCACTTACTGACCAAGAAATTGAAGATGTAAAATACGGTTTTTCTGTATTAAATGATATTTTAAAATATCAAATTGGTCAGTCAATAATAGTAAAAAATGGAATGGTTGTTGGAGTAGAAGGAATTGAAGGGACTGATGAGTTAATAAAAAGAGTAGGGAATTATGTTAGTGATTTTGTTTTTGTAAAAGGATGTAGTGAAAATAAGGATTTAAGATTTGATTTACCAACAATTGGGATAGAAACAATTAAAAACATAAAAAAGACATCTGGTAAAGTTATTGCAGTTAAAGCAAAGAAAACAATAATACTTGAAAAAGAAAAAGTTATAGAAGAGTGCATGAAGAATAATATAAAACTAATTGGTATAAAATGAAGGTCAAAGAAAACTTTGATGAAATTTTATCCTATCTTGAAGATTCATCAAATTTTAAAAATGGCAAAGCAAATAAAGTGTTTATACCAGAGAAAGAAGATGAAATTTTTGAAGTTATTGATATATGTAGAAAAGAAAAAATTCCTTTAACAATTTCAGGAGGAGGCACAGGGACTGTTGCTGGAAGAATACCAGATTCTGGTTATATAATATCAACAGAAAATCTTAACAAAATAATAAAGATAGATAAAAAAAATAAAGAAGCAACTTTACAGTGTGGAGTAATAGTAAATGATTTTTTAAAAGAAATTGAAAATTTTGGACTTTTTTATCCTCCATTTCCAACAGAAAGAACTGCTTTTATTGGTGGAAATGTTGCAACGAATGCATCTGGAGAATATAGTTTTAGATTTGGTCCAACAAGAAAATATGTAAAAAGAATAAAAATGATACTTACAACTGGTGATACTTTAGAAATAAAAAGGGGAGAAATTTTTGAAAGGAATGGTTTTATTGATTATGGAATTTTTAAAATCCCCCTACCCTCTTACAGAACCCCTGATGTTAAATGCTCTGCTGGTTATTATTCAAAAGAGGGAATGGATGGAATTGATCTAATTATTGGTTCTGAAGGAACCCTTGGAATAATTACAGAAGTTGACCTTTCCTTAATTGAACAATTACCTCCAAGATTTATTATAATTATGTTTTTAAAAGATGAAGAAAAAATTTTAGAGGTTGTAAAAGAAATAAAAGAGAAAAAAGACCAACTGGAAATCTTTTCTATTGAGTTTTTTGATAAGAAATCACTTTTATTTTTAAAAGACGATTTTAATTTTATTCCTGAAGATACATGTGCCATATATATTGAGGCAACAGATGATACAGAAAAAATGGAAAAATGGATTGAAATTGCTGAAAAAATTAATGTTGTTGATACAGTGATAGGACAAGACCCTAAAAATTATGAAAAATTGATTGATTTTAGACACAAACTTCCAGAAAATATTAATTCTTATTTCAAAAAAATAAAAAGTGTAAAAATCGCTGTAGATGCATCTGTTCCAGAAGATAAATTTGAAGAATTTTATAGATTTTATAGAAAAGTAATGAGAGAAAATTTAGATATTCATACGATTCTCTTTGGACATATTGGAGAGAACCATTTACATTTTAACTTATTTCCAATAGATGAAAAACAGAAAGAAAGAGCATATAGAATTTATGAAGATTCAGTTAGAAAAGCCGTTTCTCTAGGTGGAACAGGATTTGCTGAACATGGAATTGGTAAAATAAAACATAAGTATCTTGAAATAATGTATGGAAAAACAGGAATACTTGATATGGTAAAGATAAAAAAAATATTTGATCCTTACTGTATACTTGGTCTTAATAACATATTTCCAAAAGATTATTTAAATATGGTATAATATATAAATATAATTCCGGTGTAGCTCAACGGTAGAGCAGGCGGCTGTTAACCGCAAGGTTGTAGGTTCGAATCCTACCACCGGAGCTCTCAATTATTACACTTACGGGGTGTCAGACAGGGATTTAAGAAAAATAAGTTTTACAAAGTTTATCCATACTATTCTAATTTATTTATTATCAGATTCTTTAAGGAGCAATTAATACATACCCAGGGATTGTTCAAGATTTTTCAATTTTTGTTTAAGAGTAAAACAATTCAATAATTTGGTTTGGTTCATAAATTTTTATTTTTTGTATAAAATCTCTATCAGTTGTTGTTAAAACATTATAAACCTTGTCTATATCCTCTTGAGGAATTACTATTCTTGGTTCTGAATTCCATCGCCGAAAAGCAAATTCTAATCTCCTTATAGTTTTTTCAAACATTCCAGAAAGCTCAATTTCAAAAGCATAGGTTGGAACACCATCAATTTCTCTTTTCCATACCACATCTAAATTTTTCTTTTCTCTCACTAATTCAATAGGATATTCAGTTTGCGTGTAGTAAAGCTGTAATTTACCAATTTCTGCAATCTGTTTTTTTAGTTCTTCATGCTTAATAAGTGTTTTTTCTAAAGGAATATATGAGTGTCCTTTTTCATTATCCTTAACTAAAGGTTGAATTATAGTTGCGCCAGAAAAAAGATTTTCTAAATTAAAATTTCCAAAACCAAAAAGTTTTTCTGCTCGTTTAAATATTTCTTGAACGTGCTCTTGCTTCAAAAGTTGTAAACTTGTTTGTAAAAAAATATTAAAATCATCAATTTTAATTCTGTCTATTTCCCATTTATCCGTGGATAGGACTTTCAATACTTGAATTCTAAATCTTAAAGGCCATATTGCTTTTTTTGTTTTAATTCTTCTCCCCATATTAAATTAACATTGTTAAAAATCCCAATCCCACCTACGAGGTGGCCGCGGAAAATTAAAGAAAGACAAGGGTTTAAAGATTATCTTAGTTGACTTACGAGCATAAAGGAAAAATAAAGGGAAAATTTTGGCATATTTTTCAACCCAAAAGGCAACGCTGTGGAACCAACCATACTCAGAGAGCACAGTTGAACAGGCATTGCCCGTCTGGGAATACAATTTAAATTGTATTACTGCGCTCTCCTTGGTTGGTTCCTAATTATACATTATATCTTAAAAAAATTAAAACAAATCCGCCCTCTTGGGAGGAAAAATACTCGAAAATTTGGGCAGTTTGAGCGCCGAAGGCAGGCTGGCAGAACCAACGCCGTCGGCTCAAGGACAAAAATTATTTTCCCCAGACTCCTTTTAATTTTTGTCCACTTGCCAAAAGTTTTTTACAAAATTTTTTGTGCCGTTTCTTTCAATTCTTAAAATTTATTGCATATAAAGGTCTCGCGTGTTTGCGAAGTCCAGAAGGCATTTAGCGAAGCATCGCAAACACGCTGTTAGATGAAGTTACTGTCATTATTATTTATCCTTGTGTGGACATCCTATTTCTGGTTTATCAATAAGTCCACCGCTAAGATATAGGTCAAAGGCATTTTTGACATCCGTTTCTTCTGTAACAAAGACTTCTATGCCTGCTTCTTTCAAATCGTTGTAAATTCGCATTCCCATACCGTGCGAGATAACTGCTTTACAATCCTTTAGTGCGTTAAGAATTGGAGTATGTCTGTCGATCTCATGCCCTGTGTCTTCTAATCCTCTTGCATGACCGGTAAAGGTATTGAGGAGATATTTTTGTCCTTTTATTTCTTTACCCTCAACTTCAAATATCACAAACCCTTTTGTCCTGCCAAAATGAGAGGATATAGTCTTCCCGTCATCGGAGGCAATTGCAATCTTCATTTCTGTTCTTCCTTTTTGTTATTCTTTCTTTTCATCCACCTGCTTTTCTAACTCCTCTATTCTCTTTTCCAGTTGTGCCTTTTCTTCCTTCAATGCCTCAAGTTCAACCTTCAGGTCTTCTTTTGTAGGTGTTGTTGGCACTCCCCAGCAGTAAAGTTGCCAGGCATGAACAATTCTACCGTTTGGGTCCTGATAGAAAGCATGAGGTCCTCTCCCGCACCTGCAAGGACCGATGTATGTATAGCCTGAAGGAGCAGTTACTTTTGGCTGCCAACGATGCCAACCTCTTCCATATCCACACATATCAACCACCTCCTTTTTTCTTTTTGGGTTATCTCTGATTTTAGCCACCAAATTTTCTATTTCATAATATTTTAAGATGCTAATTGTAATTGTCAACAAAATTTTGCACGAAAGCATTTTAGGCAAGTTTTAAGAGGTATCCCAAAATTGAGAAGAACCATTTTCCACAAGGATTTTACTGTAATTATGATAT
>JAMWCJ010000124.1 GCA_023818645.1 Candidatus Omnitrophota bacterium
TAGTGCTTTCTGGAAATGAGTTCAAAGGAAAGAATGTTAACTTGTATATGGAATAAAAAGCCGGATATTGTTCCTGTTGCTCCAGATATCTCAAACATGATACCTGCAAAATTAACAGGAAAACCATTCTATGACATTTACTTTTACAATAATCCTCCTTTATGGGAAGCATATTTAAATGCACTTGAACATTTTAAATTTGATGGCTGGTTTATTTATGGAACTATTGAATTAAAATATGAGAATTTAGTTAAAGAAGAAAAGAAAATAATTTGGAAAGATGAAGAAAAAATTGAGGTTGAATACTATTATCATACACCAAAAGGCACTCTTCATACAATAATCATTTATCCAAAAGATAATCCTCCATGGGTAAAAGAACATCTTATTAAAAATTTTAAAGATGATTTTGAAAAAATTAAATATTTCTCTCCATCTTATTATACCTCCTATACTGGTTTTGATGACAAAGAATTTAAAAAGATGAAAGAGAAACTTTCTGATAAAGGAGTTATAGGTATAGGAGTTCCAAGTCCTGGTTTTCATTTATGGCAGAATATTTTTGAAGGAGGTCTTTTAGGACTTACCTATGCTTATAATGATTATAAAGAACTTTTTGACCAGTGGGCAGAGATTCAGCATAAAGATATTATAAATTTTACAGAATATGTTATAAAAGCAAAGCCAGATTTTATATTGACAGGAGGTTCAGGAGCAATAACTCTTGCTTCTCCTGAATTATTTAAAAAATATTCTTTACCAACAATAAAAAAAATTTCAGAAATGTCAAATAAAGAAAATATACCAGTTATGATACACTGCTGTGGTAAAGAAAAGGCACTTATTGAAATGTGTTATAATGAGACATTTGTAAATTGTATAAATCCACTTGAAGAACCACCAATGGGAGATTGTTATTTGAAAGAAATAAAAGAGAAATATGGAGATAAAATTTCGTTAATGGGAAATATAAATACAACCTTTATGTTAAGGGCAAAACCGGACCAAGTTGAAAATGTCTGTAAAAAAGCGATTGATGATGCAGGAGAAAATGGTGGTTTTATACTTTCAACAGGTGACCAACTTGGAAGAGATACACCAGAAGAAAATATATTTAAAATGATAGAAGTTGCAAGAAGTTATGGAAAATATTAAATGGAAAAAATATCTTTAAATGGGAAATGGATTTTAAAATGTAAAAATTTAAAAATACCTGCAAAAGTTCCTGGTGAAATTCATCTTGATTTAAAAAAAATGGGTATTATTCAAGAACCATTTTTAAAAAGAAATCTTCTTAAATTAGAAAAGTATGAAGGAGAAAAGTGGGAATATTTAAAAGAATTTAAATTTGATAAAGAATTCTTAAAAAAATTTAAAAAGATTGAAGTATATTTTGGAGGGATTGATACTCATTCTAAAATTTTTTTAAATGATAAAGAAATTGGAAAGACAGAAAATGGTTTTATTCCACATATTTTTGATATAACCGATATAATTTCAAGAAAAAATAAAATGAGGATAGTGATTGATGATGGGTTGTCTCTTTGTCCCAAAAAAGTTTCTGAAAAATATATTGATATTTACCATAAAAATGAAGATATGAGAAGACTATTTATAAGAAAACCACAGTTTGTTTTTGGATGGGATTGGACTGAAAGAATTATAACATGTGGACTATGGAGAAATGTTTACTTATATTTTTATGAAAATATTGCGATAAGAAATATATGGGTAAAAAAATGGGAAAATAAGAAAATTGAAATTGAAATTGAAATTGAAAATTTTTTAAATGAAAATATAAAAACAGAATTCATTTTTGAGATTGGAAAAAATTCTTTTAGTTATTCAGAATCTCTTTCTCCAGGTATAAATATTAAAAATTTTGAAATTAACCTTCCATTCATTAAACTCTGGTATCCATATAATATTGGAGAGCCATTTTTATATAATTTATCTTTAAAATTGAAAACAGAAAAAATTGAGGATAGTAAAAATATAAGATTTGGTTTGAGAAAAGTAAATATAATTCAAGAAGATGATGGAGATGGAAAAAGTTTTATATTTGAGATAAATGGAAAAAAACTGTTTTGTAAAGGAGCAAACTGGGTTCCAGCAGATACAATATTTCAAAGAGTTAAAAAAAATAAATATAAAAAATTGATAGAACTTGCAATAGAAAATAAATTTAATATGTTGAGAGTTTGGGGTGGAGGAATATATGAAGATGAATATTTTTATGACTTATGTGATGAGAAAGGGATAATGGTCTGGCAGGATTTTATGTTTGCTTGTGGTTATTATCCAGATGATAATAAAAGATTTATGAAAAATGTTGAAAAAGAAATAATTACTATTGTTAAACAATTGAGAAATCATCCTTCAATAGTTATCTGGTGTGGAAATAATGAAAATTATACAATCTATTATAATGAGAAGAGAAAAAATCCAGACCTTATCTTTTATGGTAGAAAGATATTTGAACAACTTATACCTGAAAAACTGGAAAAACTTGCCCCTGAAAGATTTTACTGGCCATCAAGTGATTATTCTCCAAGTGGTGATGACCCAAAAAGTATGAAAGAAGGAGATAGGCATTCATGGTATATTCCTGATTTAGATATTGAAAAATATAAAGAAAGAGGAGATAGATATTTTTTCTTACATGATACTGCTAAATTTGTAAGTGAATTTGGACGACTCGCATTTTCACCAAAAGAAACAATTTATAAATTTACAAAAAAGAAAAAAATAAATTTTAAAGATGATGATTTTATTTTTCATTTAAATACATTTGAGAAAGTTGAAAATATTTTAGAAAAAATCACAAACTTTTTTGGAGAAAGAATAAAAAAATTATCAGAAGAAGATATAATCAATATTTCACAGATGTTTAGAGGTAATATTATTGAATTTGCTTTAAAATATTATGCAAGTAGAAAATATAAAACTTCTGGTTCATTATTCTGGATGTATAATGATTCATGGCCAACTTCTTCTTCCTGGACAAGTGTTGACTATTATTTAAATAAGACACCACTTTTTTGGTTTGTAAAGAGAGCATTCAGTGATTTAATTATTTTTATAAGACCAGATTTCATTTTAGAAGAAAATTTTTGTTCATTATATCTTGTAAACCACTTATTAAAGGGAATCTCTACAAACTTAATTTATGGTATATGTGATTTTTATGGAAATGGAATTTTTAAAAAAGAGAAAAAAATTGAAATTCCATCTGACTGTTCAGTTTTTGTTGATAGAATTACTCTACCTGACTTAAATAATGACTATATTATTTATGCCTATACTGAATTTAAAAATAAAATTTTCTATGATATACAACCAGTTGCTTTCAATTTCAAAGATATAAATCTTCCAGAAGGTAAAATTGAAGTAAAAGAAGATAAAGAAAATGTAGTTTTAAAAAGCAATTTTTTTCATATTTGCGTAGAATTGAAAGGAGATGTAGATGATAACTACTTTTCTTTGATACCAAATGTTCCATATAAAGTAAAAGGTAAAATAAAGGATGTTGTAAGTTTCAATAAATTTTTAAAAAGGGAGGCATAGTGGGTAGAAAGATACTTTTAATTTTTGCTCCTTTATTTCTTTTTGCATTTTGTTATGAAAATTTTTATTATAAAAATTTCAAACCACCAAAAGTTCTATTTATAGGAGAAAGTAATCATATAACACCTTTTGCTTATTATATTGAAAGAATAACAAATTGTGATTTAACATATGCTCAAATTTTTTATGGTGACCATTATTGGTTCCATTTATGTAATAAACCACTTGAACCAACAAAACAAGATATAGAATATGTAAATCAAGAAGGAGAGAAATATCTATTAAATCTATTAGAGAATATT